>NZ_CAXIAK010000013.1:0-68593 GCF_964021665.1 uncultured Acidovorax sp. | reverse complement strand
CAGCAGTCAGACTCACCACCGCCGTAAGACGGAAACCAAAACCAGGACTCAGCACCAGACCTGCAGAGCTTTCCAGCGCAACAGCAATGCCGAACGACTGGAAAAGCGCCAGACCCAAAGTACCAGCACGTGTGTACTGGGTAATCTTTCTGCGGCCGGCCTCGCCTTCCTTCTTCAATTGCTCAAAGGTCGGAATGACGTAAGTCATCAACTGCAAAATGATCGATGCCGAGATGTACGGCATGATCCCCAGTGCAAAAACCGTGAAGCGAGACAAAGCGCCACCCGAGAACATGTTGAACAAGTTCAGGATGCCGCCCTGTTGTCCACTGAACAACTGCTGAAGTTGGGCTGGATCGATGCCTGGCACAGGGATATGAGCCCCGATGCGATACACGACCAGCGCAAGCAACAGAAAAACCAGCCGACGACGCAAGTCGCCGAACTTGCCGGTCTTTGCAATTTGAGCTGCGCTAGTTGCCACAGATGCCTTCCTTGGGGAGTGCTATCAGGAGAGGGAGCCGCCAGCAGCTTCGATAGCTGCCTTGGCACCTGCCGTTGCACCGATGCCAGTCAGCTTGACGGCCTTGGTCAGAGAGCCGGTCTTGATGACCTTGACCACCTTGGCCAGCTCACCAATCAAACCTGCTTGCTTCAGAGCCAACACGTCGACTTCAGGCAGGCCGAGTTGTTCCAGAGCAGACAAAGTGACTTCTGCGTTGAACTTCAGAGACTGCGACTTGAAACCGCGCTTTGGCAGGCGACGCTGCAAAGGCATCTGACCGCCTTCGAAGCCCACCTTGTGATAGCCGCCGGAACGCGACTTTTGACCCTTGTGACCACGGCCAGCGGTCTTACCCAGACCGGAGCCAATGCCACGGCCTACGCGGCGCTTGGCATGCTTGGCGCCGTCTGCGGGCTTGATGCTATTGAGTTCCATGATCGATCTCTCAGACGATTTTGACCAGATAGCTGATCTTGTTAATCATGCCGCGCACTTCGGGCGTGTCTTGCAGTTCGCTGACACTGTTCAGCTTGCGCAGACCCAGACCACGGACGGTGGCGCGGTGCGACTCTTTGGTGCCAATCGGGCTGCGCACCAGTTGAATCTTGACGGTTTGTTGCGTTGTCATTTCAGACTCCGGTTCAGGCGAAGATGTCTTCGACTGTCTTGCCACGCTTGGCTGCCACGTTCGACGGAGTCGTCGAATTGACAAGGGCGTCAAACGTTGCGCGAACCATGTTGTAAGGATTGGAGGAACCATGGCTCTTGGCCACGATATCCGTCACGCCCAACACTTCAAAGACTGCGCGCATAGGACCACCAGCAATGATGCCGGTACCCTTTGGAGCGGGCGCCATCATCACGACAGCGGCGCCATGGTGGCCCGTGACGTTGTGATAGATGGTGCCGTTCTTCAGCGAAACCTTGACCATGTTGCGGCGAGCTTCTTCCATCGCCTTCTGCACGGCAGCAGGCACTTCCTTGGATTTGCCCTTGCCCATGCCGACGCGGCCATCACCGTCGCCAACCACAGTCAGTGCAGCAAAACCGAGAATACGGCCGCCCTTCACGACTTTGGTCACGCGGTTGACCGCGATCATTTTTTCGCGCAGACCGTCGTCACGACCTTCGTCTTGCACTTTGGGTTGAAATTTAGCCATTTTTTATTCCGCTCCGCTTAGAACTGCAGACCAGCTTCGCGGGCTGCATCGGCCAAAGCCTTGACGCGACCGTGGTAAGCGAAACCTGCACGATCAAATGCAACCTTCTCGACGCCTGCTGCCTTCGCCTTTTCAGCGATGCGCTTGCCGATCAGCTGGGCTGCAGCGGCATTGCCACCCTTGCCCGAGCCGCCGAGCGACTGGCGCACGTCGGCTTCTGCCGTGGAGGCACTTGCCAACACCTTGCTGCCATCGCCAGAGATCACGCTGGCGTAAATGTGGAGGTTCGTACGATTCACAGTCAAACGGGCCACGCCTTGCTGAGCAATGCGAATGCGGGTTTGACGGGCACGACGAAGACGCTGCTCTTTCTTTGTCAACATGTTGCAGCTCCTTATTTCTTCTTGGTCTCTTTGATCGTGATCTTTTCGTCCGCATAGCGGATACCCTTACCCTTATAGGGCTCGGGAGGACGAACAGCACGGATCTCAGCAGCAATTTGACCTACGCGCTGACGGTCAGCACCCTTCACAACCACTTCAGTGGGCGTTGGGGTGGCAACGGTGATGCCAGCAGGCATTTCAAAGTTGACGGGATGCGAATAACCAACAGCCAGGTTCAGCTTGGAACCTGATGCTGCAGCCTTGTAACCCACACCAACCAAGCTCAGCTTTTTCTCAAAGCCTTTGCTCACGCCAACAACCATGTTGTTGACCAGTTGACGCAGGGTTCCGCTCATGGCGTTGGCTTCACGCGAGTCATTCACGGGCTCGAAGCTCAGCTTGCCATCATTGCTAGACACCTTGACCAGCACGTTTTGTGCCAGAGACAAGGTACCACCAGAACCCTTCACAGAGATCTGGTCGTCTTTGATCGACACATCCACGCCAGCGGGGATGGTCACGGGCATTTTTCCTACTCGGGACATTTCAGTTACTCCTCAATGCCGCGGTTAGGCCACGTAGCACAGCACTTCGCCACCGACACCGGTAGCACGCGCTTTGCGATCAGTCATCACGCCCTTGGGAGTCGTGACAATTGCCACACCCAGACCGTTCATGACTTGTGGAATGGAATCACGGCCTTTGTAGACACGCAGACCAGGGCGGCTGACGCGCTCGATGCGCTCAATCACTGGACGGCCTGCGTAGTACTTCAGGGCGATTTCAAGTTCGGACTTGCCAGCTTCAGTTTTCACCTGGAAGCCGTCGATATAACCCTCGTCCTTCAGCACTTGGGCGATGGCAACCTTCACTTTGGAGGAAGGTACCTGAACCGTTGCTTTGGACACCATCTGTGCGTTACGGATGCGGGTCAGCAAGTCAGCGATGGGATCACTCATGCTCATGTTTAATCTCTCCTGCCTGCTTACCAGCTGGCCTTGGTGACACCGGGGATGTCGCCATTGAAAGCCAGTTCACGGATCTTGGCGCGGGCCAGACCGAATTGACGGAACGTACCGCGTGGACGACCGGTGATTTCGCAACGGTTGCGCTGACGCGTTGGGTTGGCGTTGCGAGGGAGCTTTTGCAAGCCCAGGCGGGCTGCTTCACGCTCTTCGTCGCTGCGCTTGGCATCGCCAGCAATCGCCTTCAGTTCCGCATACTTGGTTGCGTACTTGGCGGCCAGTTTTTCGCGCTTCAGTTCGCGCTGGATCAAAGCTACTTTAGCCATGCTTCGCCTCAGTTCTTGAACGGGAAACGGAAACCTGCCAGAAGCGCTTTGGCTTCTTCGTCGGTCTTGGCCGTTGTGGTGATGCTGATGTTCAGGCCGCGCAGAGCGTCAACCTTGTCATACTCGATTTCAGGGAAAATGATCTGTTCCTTGACACCGATGTTGTAGTTGCCACGACCGTCGAAAGCGCGGCCGGAGATACCACGGAAGTCACGGACGCGGGGCAGAGCCACGGTCACGAAACGATCCAGGAATTCATACATCCGAACGCCACGCAGGGTCACCATGCAGCCGATAGCTTGGCCTTCGCGGATCTTGAAACCAGCGATAGCCTTCTTGGCCTTGGTCACCACAGGCTTTTGACCAGCAATCTTGGTCAGGTCAGCCACGGCGTTGTCCATCACCTTCTTGTCCGAAACGGCTTCGCTCACACCCATGTTCAGGGTGATCTTGGTCAGACGTGGGACTTGCATGGGCGAGGTGTAACCGAACTGCTTGGTCAGCTCGGGAGCGACTTTGTCGCGGTAAATGTCTTGCAGTCGTGCCATGTTTACCCCTTAGGCCGCCTTGATTTCAGCGCCGCTGGACTTGAACACGCGAACGCGCGAACCGTCAGCCTGCACCTTGATGCCTACGCGATCAGCCTTGCCTGTAGCCGCATTGAAGATGGCCACGTTGGACTGATGGATTGGCATAGCCTTTTCAACGATGCCGCCAGTTGTGCCCTTCATAGGGTTTGGCTTGACGTGCTTCTTGACCAGGTTGATGCCATCGATGACCAGATAAGAATCATCCTTGCGCAACGACACTGTGCCGCGCTTGCCCTTGTCGCGCCCCGTCAGCACGATGACTTCGTCGCCTTTGCGAATCTTGTTCATAGCGCGTCCTTAGAGAACTTCAGGAGCCAGGGACACGATCTTCATGAACTTTTCGGTACGCAGCTCGCGCGTCACGGGTCCAAAGATGCGGGTGCCGATAGGCTCCAACTTTGCATTCAGCAACACTGCAGCGTTGCCGTCGAATTTGACGAGCGAACCGTCGCCGCGACGAATACCCTTCGCCGTGCGAACCACCACCGCACTGTAAACCTCGCCTTTTTTGACGCGGCCACGTGGAGCGGCTTCTTTGATGCTCACCTTGATGATGTCGCCAACGCTTGCATAGCGACGCTTAGAGCCACCCAGCACCTTAATGCAAAGGACGGACTTAGCGCCGGTATTGTCGGCAACCTCTAACCGAGATTCTGTTTGGATCATTTCAATATTCCCAACTTGCACCAGAAGACAACAGCCCCAGAGAACTTCTCAAGGGCCGCAAATCAGCCAGTCAGTCTTGGGCCCGTCGTCCGCACTGCAAACCATTTGCAGCACTTCCCGCTGGGCAGAAACTCCGCGCTTTGAACGCGAAGCCCACGATTATTGCAAAGCGCAAGCGCCAAGTCAAGCGCTTATCACATTTCTGGGCGCAAATATTGTTGCGCCAATGCCAAGAAGGCGGGCAGCTGGGGGTCGATGCCCAACTCTTCCTGGAGGATGCCTGCGACCGCAGGGGCCATGTCGATGGCTTTGCGCGCATCGAGGAATAGCAGGCGAGAACGGCGTGCGAGCACATCCTCCACCGTTCGTGCGTATTCAAACCGCGCGGCAAAGCGCACCATGGCTTCCGTCAAGCCCCCACCCAACTCCTTGGCGCTACCTGGCAAAGCCGCCACTGCGGCGGCTTCTGCGCCATAGAGATGGATGCCAGGGGCGTCGCTGATGCTGTGCTGAACTGCACCTAAAGGTGATCCGACCAGCGGAAGCTGATTGGTAATGCCAGCCGCCTTGGGAGGCAGCACCCCCGTGTCGAAGCACTTTTGCAGCACGTCTTCCGCCATGGCGCGGTAGGTGGTCCATTTGCCGCCCGTCACGGTGACCAGGCCACTGCGGCTGGCCAGCACGGTGTGTTCGCGGCTGATGCTCTTGGTGTTGCCACCATCATCATCCTGCGGTTTGACCAAGGGACGTAGGCCCACCCAGATGCTGCGAATGTCTTCCTGCTTGGGCGCGCGCGATAGATAACGTGCAGATTCGTTCAGGATGAAGGCTACTTCTTCCTTGAATGGGAGCGGCTCGCGCACCACGTCCTGGCGCGGGCTGTCGGTGGTGCCCAGAATGACTTTGCCCAGCCAAGGCACGGCAAACAGCACCCGCCCGTCGGCCGTCTTGGGCACCATCAGCGCGTGGTCGGATGGCAAAAATTCCCGATCCACCACGATGTGCACACCCTGGCTTGGGGCAACCATGGGTTTGACGGGCTTGCCGATGGCTTCCCCATCCATTTGGCGCAGCCCATCCACCCACACGCCAGTGGCATTCACCACGCAGCGGGCCCGCACGGTGAAAGAGCGGCCGGTTTCAGCGTCTTCACACTCAAAACCAGTCACGCGCCCACCTTCATGCACCAGCTTCTTGGCGGGGCAGTAATTGACCAGCAGAGCGCCCCGGGCTGCCGCAGTGCGGGCCAGAGCCAAAGCCAGGCGGGCGTCATCGAACTGGCCGTCCCAGTACTTCACTCCGCCCTTGAGGCCATCCTGCCGGGCGGTGGGCAGGCACTGGAGGGTGCGTTCACGCCCCAGGAATTGGGTGGACCCCAGGCCGGCCTTGCCTGCAAGCGCGTCATACATCGTGAGGCCGATGCCATAAAACGGTGTCTCCCAAAAGCGATAGGAAGGCATCACGAACGCCAGGGGTTGCGCCAGGTGGGGCGCGTTGCTCAACAGCGTGGTTCGCTCGTGCAGTGCCTCGCGCACCAGGGAGATGTTGCCTTGTGCCAGATAGCGAACGCCTCCGTGCACCAGTTTGGTGGCGCGCGACGACGTTCCCTTGGCGAAATCATGTGAATCCACCAGCACCACGCTGAACCCTCGCGCGGCAGCATCCAGCGCCACACCCAGGCCGGTTGCTCCGCCGCCGATCACGGCCAGATCGTAGACATGCGGCTGGGCCAGGCGGTCCAACAAATCGGAGCGCTGGGTGGAGAGGGGTGCAGAAACGTTGGTCATGGGATCCGATTGTCCATGGGATAGGGCATTAAGTAAGGGTTTACCCTTAATTTTTGACCTTGTTGCATGGCCACCAGCTGCCGATCTTCTGGATCGGCAGGGGGCCTGAAGCCAGAGCCTCCTGCGGGGCACCAGGAAAACACTGCCCACCCCGGGAATGGGTCTGACGGGCCGTGGAACCCGTCAGACCAGCGCTGATTAGCGCACCTTGCCCGCCTTCCAGGCGTCCAGCAGGGTTTGGTACGCGATGGTTTCACCCTTTGGCTTTTCGTTGGCCAGCTTCTTCCAAGGGGCTTGCTTGTCGCTCAGCCACTTGTTGGGGTCTTCCTTCTTGTTCAGCTTGGGCGCGCACTTGGCCATGCCAGCGCGTTCCAGACGGGCCATCACCTGGTCCATTTCGTCAGCCAGCGTGTCCATGGCGCCTTGCGGGGTCTTTTCACCCGTCACGGCCTGGGCCACGTTCTTCCACCACAGCTGGGCCAGCTTGGGGTAGTCAGGCACGTTGGTACCGGTGGGCGACCATGCCACGCGGGCGGGGCTGCGGTAGAACTCGACCAGACCACCCAGCTTGGGGGCTGCGTCGGTCATGGCCTTGCTCTGGATGTCCGATTCGCGGATCGGTGTCAGGCCCACCAGGGTCTTCTTCAGAGAAGTGGTTTTGGCGGTCACGAACTGGGCATAGAGCCAGGCGGCAGCCGTCTTGTTGGCGTCGTGGTCCTTGAAGAAGGTCCAGCTGCCCACGTCCTGGTAGCCGTTTTGCATGCCTTGCTTCCAGTAAGGGCCGTTGGGGCCGGGGGCCATGCGCCACTTGGGGGTACCGTCGGCGTTCACCACGGGCAGGCCAGGCTTGGTCATATCGGCCGTGAAGGCGGTGTACCAGAAGATTTGCTGGGCGATCTGGCCTTGCGCGGGCACGGGGCCGGCTTCGCCGAAGGTCATGCCCATGGCTTCCTTGGGCGCGTACTTCTTCATCCAGTCCACGTACTTGGTGAGCGCGTAGACGGCGGCGGGCGAGTTGGTCGCACCGCCACGGGCCACGCTGGCGCCCACGGGCGTGCACTTGTCGTCAGCCACGCGGATACCCCACTCATCGATGGGCAGACCGTTGGGCGTGCCGATGTCGGCGGAACCAGCCATGGACAGCCATGCATCGGTGAAGCGCCAGCCCAGCGATGGGTCCTTCTTGCCGTAGTCCATGTGACCGTAAATGGCCTTGCCGTCGATCTGCTTGACGTCGTTGGTGAAGAACTCGGCAATGTCTTCGTAGGCAGACCAGTTCAGCGGCACACCCAGGTCGTAGCCATACTTGGCCTTGAACTTGTCCTTCAGGTCCTTGCGCTCAAACAGGTCGGCGCGGAACCAGTACAGGTTGGCAAACTGCTGGTCGGGCAACTGGTACATCTTTCCATCAGGTCCGGTGGTGAACTTGGTGCCGATGTAGTCCTTGATGTCGATACCGGGGTTGGTCCATTCCTTGCCCGCGCCGCTCATGTAGTCGGTCAGGTTCAGGATCTTGCCGTAGCGGTAGTGGGTGCCGATCAGGTCGGAGTCGGAAATCCAGCCGTCATAGATGGACTTGCCGGACTGCATGGAGGTCTGCAGCTTCTCGACCACGTCGCCTTCCTGGATGAGGTCGTGTTTGACGGTGATGCCCGTGATTTCAGTGAACGCCTTGGCCAGGGTCTTGGCTTCGTATTCGTGGGTGGTGATGGTCTCGGAGACGACCGAGATTTCCTTCACGCCCTTGGCCTGCAGCTTCTTGGCGGCTTCGATGAACCACTTCATCTCGGCCATCTGCTGGTCTTTGCTCAGCGTGGATGGCTGAAACTCACTGTCGATCCACTTCTTGGCCTCTGCCTCGCCGGCCCAGGCGGCGTGACCCAAAACCAGGGTCGCGGCGGCGAACGCAATCGCCTTGAACTGCACCTTCATTGCTGTCTCCTCAGATGGAACCCCCTTGGGTAGAACAACACCGGCCCCGGGGGGAATCAGGCCGGCGCTTGGCACACCGTCAAAAACGATAGCTGCTTGCGCTTGATTTCAAAGGGTTTCAAACTCTTTTAGTGCTTAAACCTTTGATTAAAAAGCGCTGCCAGCTCTCATTTCAATAGCAAAATCCGTCAACCCTTGCGCAGAATCAGCCCCAGCAACGCCATCGACAAGACGAAGCTGATCCACACCGAAGGCTCGTTCTCCAGGCTGAGCCATTGCGCCATGCGGCCACTCAGGCCCACAAAAATCAGGTTCACATAAGCGGCCGACAACAGGCCGATGAAAAGGCGGTCCCCCCGTGTGGTGGCAATGGGCAAAAAGCCCTTGCGCACGGTGGTGGGCGACTTGATTTCCCACACCGTCATGCCGATGAGCATGAGCACGATGCAGGTGAAGAACACGGCCACGGGCGTGGTCCAGGCCATCCAGTCAAACATTTGAAGCATTCCTTTCCGTTAGCGTGGCGTCAGATACCGCCAAAGCACGTTCCCACCGGCGCGCCCCAAAGCCAGGGACGCCGAGCAAGGGCCGCCCCGCAGCGAGGGCGTCGTCCCCCTGGAGGGGGAAGGCGCCGCAGGCGACTCAGGGGGTGCATCACACTCTGCCCATGGCGAAGCCCTTGGCGATGTAGTGGCGCACAAACCAGATCACGATCGCACCCGGCACGATGGTCAGCACCCCGGCGGCGGCCAGCGTCGCCCAGTCCATGCCGCTGGCGCTCACCGTGCGCGTCATCGTGGCGACGATGGGCTTGGCGTTCACGCTGGTCAGCGTGCGGGCCAGCAGCAACTCCACCCAGCTGAACATGAAGCAGAAGAACGCCGCCACCCCCACACCCGCCTTGATGAGCGGCAGGAAGATGGTGAGGAAGAAGCGCGGAAAGCTGTAGCCGTCGATGTACGCCGTCTCATCAATTTCGCGCGGGATGCCACTCATGAAGCCTTCCAGAATCCACACCGCCAGCGGCACGCTGAACAGCAAGTGCGCCAGTGCCACGGCGATGTGCGTGTCCATGAGCCCCACGGTGGTGTAGAGCTGGAAGAACGGCAGCAAAAACACGGCAGGCGGCGTCATGCGGTTTGTGAGCAGCCAGAAGAACACATGCTTGTCGCCCAGGAAGCTGTAGCGCGAAAACGCATAGGCTGCGGGCAGGGCCACGGTGAGCGTGATCACCATGTTGATGCTCACGTAAATCAGGCTGTTGATGTAGCCCGAGTACCAGCTCTCATCAGTGAAGATGGTCTTGTAGTTGGCCCAGGTGAAGTGCTGCGGGAAGAACGTGAAGGTCGACAGGATCTCCTCGTTCGTCTTGAAGCTCATGTTCACCATCCAGTAGATGGGCAACACGGCAAACAGCAGGTACGCGAAGAGGAACAACGTCCGCTTCTGGAAGCGTTTTTCATGCATGGCCAGCCCCTTCGTCGCTGACGGTGCCCACGCGCTGCATCCAGTTGTAGAGGATGAAGCACAGCAGCAGGATGATGAAGAAATAAATCAGCGAGAACGCTGCAGCAGGCCCCAGGTCAAACTGGCCCACGGCCTTGGTCGTGAGGTATTGGCTGAGGAATGTGGTCGCATTGCCCGGCCCGCCACCCGTCAGCACAAAGGGTTCGGTGTAGATCATGAAGCTGTCCATGAAGCGCAGCAGCACCGCAATCATCAGCACGCCGCGCATCTTGGGCAGCTGGATGTAGCGGAACACCGCCAACTTGCTGGCACCATCAATGCGCGCAGCCTGGTAGTACGCATCCGGAATGGACCGCAACCCGGCAAACGCCAGCAGCGCCACCAGCGGCGTCCAGTGCCACACGTCCATCAGCAGCACCGTGAGCCACGCCTGCGTGGCGTTGCCGGTGTAGCTGTAGTCAATGCCCATCTCCTGCAGCAGGCGGCCCATCAGGCCAATGTCGGCACGGCCATAAATCTGCCAGATGGTGCCCACCACGTTCCACGGAATCAGCAGCGACAGCGCCACCACCACCAGCACAGCAGACGACTTCCAGCCCTGCGCGGGCATGGACAGCGCCAGCAGAATGCCCAGCGGAATCTCCACCGCCAGCACCGCCAGCGAGAAGGTGATCTGCCGCAAGAGCGCAGCGTGCAGCTCCTCGTCGCGCATGATCTGCACGAACCACTCGGTGCCCACAAACACGCGGCGCTCAGGGCTGATGATGTCCTGCACCGAATAGTTCACCACCGTCATCAGCGGCAGGATGGCCGAGAAGGCCACGCAGAGGATGACGGGCAGGATCAGGAACCAGGCTTTCTGGTTGACGGGTTTGGTCGTTGTACTCATGCCAACAACTCCTCGTTTTGATAGAAGCAGGTGTGCTCACCCAGCGCCTGCAGCCAGATGCTGTCGCCCACCGCGGGCAACGTCACTTCGGGGGCCACGCGGGCCTTGATGGTGTGATCGCCCACCTGGGCGGTGAGCATCTGGTAGGTGCCAATGTCCTGCACCTGTGCCACGCGGCACTGCAGTGCGCCTGCGGCTTGCGGGGCAGAGAGCGCCAGGTATTCAGGCCGCACACCCACCTGCAAAGCGCCTGCGGGCAGGCTGCGGGCGGGCAATGCCATGCGCTGACCAGCCACCTGCAGCGTGGCGCCATCCACCAAGGCGGGCAGGAAGTTCATGCCGGGCGAGCCAATGAAGTGGCCCACAAAGGTGTGCGCGGGCTTTTCAAACAGCGCATCGGGCGTGCCCAGCTGCATCACACGGCCACGGCTCATCACCACCACCTTGTCGGCAAAGGTCAGCGCCTCCACCTGGTCGTGCGTCACGTAGATCAGCGTGAGCTTGAGCTCGTGGTGGATCTGCTTGAGCTTGCGACGCAATTGCCACTTGAGGTGCGGGTCGATCACGGTGAGTGGCTCGTCGAACAGCACCGCCGCCACGTCCGAGCGCACCAGGCCACGGCCCAGCGAAATCTTCTGCTTCTGGTCGGCCGACAGGCCCGCCGCACGCATGTCGAGCTGGTGGCTCATCTCCAGCATTTCGGCAATCTGGCCCACGCGCTGCTTGATCTGCGCCTCGGGCACCTTGCGGTTCTTCAGCGGGAAGGCCAGGTTCTCGGCCACCGTCATGGTGTCGTAGATGACCGGGAACTGGAACACCTGGGCAATGTTGCGGTCCTGCGGCGTGGCGCGCGTCACATCGCGGCCATCGAACAGCACCTTGCCGTGCGAAGGCACCAGCAGGCCCGACATGATGTTGAGCATGGTGGTCTTGCCGCAGCCCGAGGGGCCGAGCAGCGCGTAGGCACCACCGTCTTCAAAGTCCATCTTGAGCGGCAGCAGCGCGTAGTCGCTGTCCTGCTGCGGGTTAGGCCGGTAGGAATGGGCCAGATCCAGCTGGATATGTGCCATGGTTCAGCGCCCTCCCGCGCGCTGGGGGGCCAGCACCAGAGCCTCGTCCGCACCGAACACATAGGCCTGGGCCGGGTTCAGGTGCAGGCGAACCTGTGCGCCCAGTTCAAAGTAATGCACCCCGGTGAGCTGGGCCACCAGCTCGCCCCAGGGCGTGTCTACGTGCACAAAGGTGTCAGAGCCCGAAATCTCGGCCAGTTCCACCACGCCCTGCACTTCCACATCGCCCGGGCGGGCCTGCACGCGCAGCGCACTGGCGCGCACGCCCACGGTGAGCGAGGCGCTGGCCGCGGGGGGCAAAGGCAGTGGCAGCACCGTGCCGTCGCTCAGCCGCACACCACCGTCCTGGCGGGTGGCGGTCATCAGGTTCATCGGCGGGTCGCTGAAGGCACGCGCCACGCTCAGTGAATTGGGCGCGTGGAACACCTCGGCCGTGGGGCCGTATTGCAGCAGGCGGCCTTCGTGCATCACAGCGGTGTAGCCGCCCAGGAGCAGGGCCTCGCCCGGCTCGGTGGTGGCGTAAACCACGGTGGATTGCCCGGCGGCAAACAGCTGGGTCAGCTCCTCGCGCAGTTCCTCGCGCAGCTTGTAGTCCAGGTTCACCAGGGGTTCGTCCAGCAGCATCAGCGGCGCGCCCTTGGCCAGCGCACGGGCCAATGCCACGCGCTGCTGCTGGCCGCCCGACAGCTCGGCGGGCAGGCGGTCCAGAAACATCTCGATGTGCAGGCGGCTGGCCAGCTCGCGCACGCGGGCGTCGATATTCTTCTCGCCGCGCAGCCTCAGCGGCGAGGCGATGTTGTCAAACACCTTCATCGAGGGGTAATTGATGAACTGCTGGTACACCATGGCCACATTGCGGTCGCGCACGGGGGTGCCCGTCACGTCCTTGCCATCCACCAGCACGCGCCCGTGGGTGGGCACATCCAGCCCCGCCATGATGCGCATCAGGCTCGTCTTGCCCGCCTGGGTCGCGCCCAGCAACACCGTCACGGCATTGCCTTGGAGCGCCAGGCTCATGTCATAGAGCCAGGTTTGCGCCCCGACTTTCTTGCTGATGCTGTCCAACGCCAGCTGCATGAAGCATCCTCTTCCGGCCCTGAGGCCTGTGTGAAAGGGCAGCGCGCAAAGGCGACTTGCCCACAACTTTCGAACTTTTTCATTTTTATTCCTTTTTGTTCGATCCGAATCAAGGTTTACCCTTAATCAATTCGTTTTTGTTCGATTTACAGTCCTCATCGCACCATCAGCGCGCCAAAGCGAATATTTCAGATTCGTTGCGATTTGGTGACAAACCTCGTGCAGAACACACCACCGTGAACACCAATCCCCGCCAACTCCAACTGCTTGAAGAAGTGCGCACGCGCAAATCCGCCACGGTGGAACAGCTCGCCGAGACCTTGGGCGTCACCCTGCAGACCGTGCGCCGCGATGTGCAGCGCCTGGCGGAATCGGGCCTGCTCACCCGCTTTCATGGCGGCGTGCGCGTGCCCAGCTCCACCGTGGAGAACCTGGCCCACACCCAGCGAGAAACCCTGCACGCCGAGGGCAAAGCCCGCATCGCCCGCGCCGTGGCCGAACAGGTGCCGCACAACTGCTCGCTGATCCTGAACATCGGCACCACCACCGAGGCCATTGCCAAGGCGCTGCTGGACCACCGGGGCCTGCGCGTCATCACCAACAACCTGAACGTGGCCGCCATCCTGAGCAGCAACCCCGAGTGCGAGGTCATCGTCGCTGGCGGCGTGGTGCGCGCGCGCGACCGGGGCATCGTGGGCGAGGCGGCGGTGGATTTCATCCGCCAGTTCAAGGTGGACATCGCGCTCATCGGCATCTCGGGCATCGAGCCCGATGGCTCGCTGCGCGACTTTGACTACCGCGAAGTGAAGGTGGCGCAAACCATCATCGAACAGGCCCGCGAGGTCTGGCTGGCCGCCGACCACAGCAAATTCAACCGGCCAGCCATGGTGCAATTGGCCACGCTCAATCAGATCGGGCGGCTGTTCACAGACGCGCCGCCGCCTGAGCCTTTTCCCGCTTTATTGCAAGACGCCGGAGTGATCTGCACCGTCGCTGCTTGACCCTTTGTACCCATCTCGCCATGACCTACCTGCTCGCACTCGACCAAGGCACCTCCAGCTCCCGCAGCATCGTGTTCGATGAACGCGGCCACATCGTGGCGCAGGCGCAGCTCGAATTGCCCCAGATCTACCCCCAGCCCGGCTGGGTGGAGCACGACCCGCTGGAAATCTGGCGCACCCAACTCGCCACTGCGCGCGACGCGCTGGCCAAGGCGGGCATAGCGGCCAACGCCGTGCGGGCCGTGGGCATCACCAACCAGCGCGAAACCACGGTGCTGTGGAATCGCAAAACCGGCCAGCCCGTGCACCACGCCATCGTGTGGCAAGACCGGCGCGCCGAACCCGCCTGCGCGCAATTGCGTGAACAAGGCCATGCTGCCACCATCCAGGCCAAGACGGGTCTGCTGGTGGATGCCTACTTCTCCGGCACCAAGCTGCAATGGATGCTGGACCACGTGCCCGGCGCCCGCGACGCGGCCGAGCGCGGCGAGCTGGCCTTTGGCACGGTGGACAGCTGGCTGATGTGGAAGCTGACCCACGGCCAGGTGCATGTGACGGACGTGAGCAATGCCGCACGCACCATGCTGTTCAACGTGCACACCAACCAGTGGGACGACGAGCTGCTGGCGCTGCTGCGCATCCCCAAGGCGCTGCTGCCCGAGGTGCTGCCATCCGCCGCCCACTTTGGCGACACGGCAGCCGACTTGCTGGGCCATTCCATCCGCATTGGCGGCGTGGCGGGCGACCAGCAAAGCGCGCTGTTCGGCCAGGCCTGCTTCACCGCCGGCATGGCCAAGAACACGTACGGCACCGGCTGCTTCATGCTCATGCACACGGGCAGCACCTTCCAGACCAGCCAGAACGGCCTGCTCACCACCAGCGCGGCGCAGGCCTCCCAGCAGCCCGAGTTCGCCATGGAAGGCAGCGTGTTTGTGGGCGGTGCGGTGGTGCAGTGGCTGCGCGACGGCCTGCGCGCCATCACCAACAGCAGCGAAGTCGAATCGCTGGCGCAAAGCGTTCCTGATTCGGGCGGCGTGATGATGGTGCCCGCCTTCACCGGCCTGGGCGCGCCCTACTGGAAGCCCGACGCACGCGGCACCATCACCGGCCTGACGCGTGGCACCACCATTGCCCACATTGCGCGCGCCGCACTCGAAAGCATCGCCTACCAAAGCGCCGCCCTGCTGCTGGCCATGAGCCGCGACGCCGTGGCCGCTGGGGGCGCCCCGGTGAGCGAGCTGCGCGTGGACGGCGGCGCCTGCGTGAACGATTTGCTGATGCAGTTCCAGGCCGACCTGCTGGGCATCCCCGTGGTGCGGCCCGCGGTGATCGAAACCACCGCTCTGGGCGCAGCCTATCTGGCGGGTCTGTCGAGCGGTGTGTACGCCAGCACCGACGAAATCTCGCACCTCTGGCGCGCTGACCGGCGCTTTGTGCCCACGCTCAGCAACGGCCGCGCGCAGGAGTTGATGGCGAACTGGGAACACGCCGTGCGGCAGACCACCGCAGAGTGAACTCAAAGCGCGGCGGCGCTACCATCGTGGCCCCTGTTGTTGCCACCTTGCACATCCCATGAGCCAAACCGCCGCATCTCCATCCCTCCCCACCATCGCCTTCATCGGCGGCGGCAACATGGCCAGCGCCATCATTGGCGGGCTGATTCACCAAGGCCAGCCAGCCAGCCAGATCGAAGTGGTGGAGCCCTGGGCCGAGGCGCGTGAGGCGCTGCGCAAGCACTACGGCATTGAGGCGCAGGCCGAGGCGGGCCCCGCCCTGCAGCGCGCAGGCATCGTGGTCTGGGCCGTCAAGCCCCAAACCTTCAAGGACGCCGCCGCGCAAGCCAAGGCGCACACGCAAGCCGCGCTGCACCTGAGCGTGGCGGCCGGCATCCGATCAGACAGCATTGCCCAGTGGCTGGCCTCCGAGCGCGTGGTGCGCACCATGCCCAACACGCCCGCCCTGGTGGGCAAGGGCATGAGCGCGCTGTACGCCCGCCCAGCCGTCACGGCAGCGGAACGCCAGAGCGTGGAAGCCATCATGGCGTCTACCGGCGAGTTCCTGTGGGTGGAAAGCGAAAAGCAGCTCGACGCCGTCACGGCCCTCTCAGGCTCTGGCCCGGCGTATGTTTTCTACTTCCTCGAAGCCATGACCCGCGCGGGTGTGGGCATGGGCCTAAGCGAACAGCAGGCACACCAGCTGGCCGTGGGCACCTTCGTGGGCGCGTCGGAACTGGCCCGCCGATCAGACGAGCCCCCGGCCGTGCTGCGCCAGCGTGTCACATCCAAGGGCGGCACGACCTATGCCGCGCTGCAGTCGATGGAAGCCGATGGCGTGGGGGCCGCGTTTGAGCGCGCCATGCAGGCCGCTTGCCAACGCGCCGATGAATTGGGCAACGAATTTGGTGCTTGAAGCGTTTTTTGGCTCTAGCGCTTATTCAATAAGCGCTAGCAGCTATCAATTAGTGAGCAAATGCCGCGCAAGGTAACTGCCTGCAATGCCTGCAAACACCGTGGCGCCCAGCCAGTGGTTGATGCGGAAGGCCTTGAAGCAGCCTTCGCGGGTGCGGGTGCGGATCAGCGCGAAATGGCACACGGCCTGCGCCAAGGCGGCGGCCATCGCGACATAAAAAATAGCACCTAGCGCATAGGGGACGAGCGCTACCGCCCAAATGCCCAGAAACAGCAGATAGAACAGAGAAATGCCCGCCACATCCAAGCGCCCCAGGGTGATGGCCGAGGTCTTGATGCCGATCTTGAGGTCATCGTCGCGGTCCACCATGGCGTATTCGGTGTCGTAGGCCAGCACCCAGAACAGGTTGCCCAGCCACATCCACCACGCCACCGCAGGCACGCTGCCCTGCACTGCGGCAAAGGCAATCACAATGCCAAAGTTGAACGCAATGCCCAGCACCGCCTGCGGCATGGCAATGATGCGCTTGGTGAACGGGTAGGCAATGGCCACCAGCACCGCAGGCACAGACCACAGGACGGCCGCCATGTTGGTAGTGAGCACCAGGCCGAACGACACCAGGGCCAGCACTGCGCCCAGGCCCAGTGCTTCTTTGACGGACACCTGCCCGGTGGTGACCGGGCGCTGCGCCGTGCGTTTGACGTGCTTGTCAAAGTCGCGGTCGGCCACGTCGTTCACGCAGCAGCCCGCGCTGCGCATGAGGATGGTGCCCAGCACAAACACGATGAGCAGGTGCCAGCCCGGAAAGCCGTCGGCCGCAATCCACAGCGCGCTGAGCGTGGGCCACAGGCACACCAGCCAGCCGGCGGGGCGGTCCCAGCGGATAAGGTCGAGATAGAGCGAAAAACGGCTGCGTGCGGAGACAGTGTGCGGCGACATGATGGAACGATGGAGAGCAGGCTCGGCAGCCGGTGGCTGCGGCGGGTGGCGAACCACGGGCGCCCCGAATGTAGCAGCAGCGCCGCAACTGGCGGCGTGTGCCGTCACTGCCAAGTAACAGCCTCCTGCGCAGGCACAAAACCCGGTACAGTCTGCCGTCCTTCCCCCTGCAGCGCCCGCCCCTCGGGCCTTTACGCATGCCCCATACATCGACCTCCCAGGCCGCCACGCGTTTTACGGTTCCCCGCGGGATGCTGGCGGGATTTGTGATTGCCGCACTCGCCACCGTGCTGATCGCGCTGGTGAACTTCCGCACCGCCCAGGTGCGCTCGCACGCTGTGGAAGCCATGGACGAGACCACGGTGACCATGCGCCACCTCAACCTGTTCGTGTCGTCGCTCAAGGATGCCGAGACCGGGCAGCGCGGTTACCTGCTGACAGGGGACGACACCTACCTGCAGCCCTACAACCTGTCGCTGAGCGCCATGCAGCGCAACATGGCGCGCCTGAAGGAACTGACGGACCTTAACGCCGTGCAGCGCCGCCTGGTGCTGCAGATCGACGACCTGCACCACGAAAAGCTGCGCGAGCTGGCCGAAACCATCGAACTGCGCCGCTCGAAAGGCCAGGACGCCGCCGTGGCTGTGACCCGCAGCGATACAGGCCGGGTGCTGATGGATCGCATCCGCGATCTGGCGTCGGACCTGTCCACGCTGCTGAACCAGCAGCTGGAGAATGACCGCAAGCAATGGGTGGAGGCAGCGGCCATGTCCACCTACTACTCCTGGGGCGGCTCGTTCGTGCTGCTGGTGCTCATCTGCCTGTCGGCCGCCGCCAATGCGCGGGAGTACCGCCTCAAGGCACAGCAGTCCTGGGTGGCAGCCGGCCTCAACGGGCTGAGCCAGCGCATCCAGGGCGACCACCGGCTGGAAGACCTGGGCCAGCTCACACTCGAATACCTGGCGCAGTACCTGCGCGCCGCCGTAGGGGCGGGCTATGTGGCCGACTGCAATGGCGCGCTCACCCTGTTTGGTGGCTACGCCCTGCCGCGCGAGCGGCTGGAGCAGCGCCTGCTGCCTGGCGAAGGCCTGGTGGGCCAGGTGGCGCGCTCGCGCCAGATGCTGCATGTGCGCGACGTGCCCGCCGGGCACCTGATGGTGTCATCCAGCACGGGGCAATCCGCGCCCACCGAACTGCTGCTGGCGCCCGCCATCGAGAACGGCGAAGTCTTTGCCGTTCTCGAACTCGGTTTTCAACGCCCGGTGACGGAGCCTGAGCGCACGCTGATGGAACGCGCTTCGCAGATGCTGGCGGTGGCCGTGCGCGCGGGCATCGACCGCAACCGCCTGGAAGCCCTGCTGGAAGAAACCCAGCGCCAGTCCGAAGAGCTGCAGACCCAGCAAGAAGAACTGCGCGTGAGCAACGAAGAGCTGGAGCAGCAAAGCCGCATCCTGCAAGCGTCGCAGGCCCAGATGGAGGTGCAGCAGACCGAGCTGGAGCAGACCAACGCCCACCTCGAGGCGCAGACCCAGCAGCTGGAATACCAGCGCGAGCAACTGCTACGCGCCCAAAGCGCCATGACGGACAAGGCCCGCGAGCTGGAGCTGGCCAGCCAGTACAAGAGCGAGTTTCTGGCCAACATGAGCCACGAGCTGCGCACGCCGCTCAACTCCACCCTGATCCTGGCCAAGCTGTTGGCAGACAACAAACCGGGCAACCTGAGCCCCGACCAGGTGAAGTACGCGCAGACCATCTACGCAGCGGGCAACGACCTGCTGGCACTCATCAACGACATCCTCGACCTGTCCAAGATCGAGGCCGGCCAGGCCACCGTGTCGGTGGAAACGGTGACGCTGTCCAAGGCCCTGCAAACCCTCATCGACCCGCTGCGCCCGCTGGCACAAGAGAAGGGCCTGACGCTCACGGCCACCGTCGCACCCGACGCACCGGCCACGCTGGACACCGACCCGCAGCGCCTGGGGCAGGTGCTCAAGAACCTGCTGTCCAACGCGCTCAAGTTCACCGAAAAGGGCTCGGTGGCGCTGCATGTGTCGCGCAACCCGGACGACACCCTGTCGTTCGCCGTGAAGGACACGGGCATCGGCATTCCGGCGCACCAGCAGGAGTTGATTTTCGAAGCCTTCCGCCAGGCCGATGGCAGCACGCACCGCAAGTACGGCGGCACGGGCCTGGGCCTGTCGATCTCGCGCGACCTGGCGCAGCTGCTGGGCGGATCGATCCATGTGCAGAGCACACCGGGCGAAGGCAGCGTCTTCACGCTGGTGCTGCCCCAGAAGCTGGTGCCACCGTCGCCGGAAGCGGAACCCGCAGCGCCGCTGGCGACACCTGCTCCAGCCCGCGCGGCGGCACCGGTCGTCGCACCGATTCCTTCGGCCCCGGCATTGCCACCCGTGGCGGCCCCGGTTGCCCCCGCAGCCCCGCGCCGTGCGGGCGCGGGCGCGCGCAGCATCCTGGTGATCGAAGACGACGTGCGCTTTGCGCAGATCCTGAGCGACCTGGCGCGAGAGATGGACTTTGATTGCCACCTGGCCCACAACGCGGCCGACGGCCTGGCCTATGCAATGCACAGCCTGCCCAGCGCCATCGTGCTGGACGTGAACCTGCCCGACTTTTCGGGCCTGGGCGTGCTCGACCAGCTCAAGCGCAACCCGGCCACGCGCCACATTCCGGTGCACGTGGTCTCGGTGGCCGACTACTCGCAAGAGGCCCTGGGCCGGGGCGCCGTGGGCTATGCCCTCAAGCCCGTCAAACGCGACGAACTGGTGCATGCCCTGCAACGGCTTGAAGCCAAGTTCACCCAGAACCTGCGGCGCGTGCTGGTGGTGGAAGACGATGAGCGCCAGCGCGAGAGCGTGCGCCACCTGCTGGCCAACGACGATGTGGAAATTGTGGGCGCAGGCACGGCAGCCGAGGCGCTGGCGCACCTGCGCGGCTCCACCTTCGACTGCATGGTGATGGACCTGAATCTGCCCGACCTGAGCGGCTACGAACTGCTGCAGCAAATGACGGAGCAGGACGGCGTCTCCTTCCCGCCCGTCATCGTGTACACGGGCCGCGCCCTGTCGCGCGATGAGGAGCAGCAACTGCGCCGGTTCTCCAAGTCCATCATCATCAAGGACGCCCGCTCCCCCGAGCGGCTGCTGGATGAAGTCACACTGTTCCTGCACCAGGTGGAGTCGGAGCTGTCGGCCGAGCACCGGCAGATGCTGCAGGTGGCCCGCAACCGCGAGACCGCCCTGGAAGGCCGCAACGTGCTGGTGGTGGAAGACGATGTGCGCAACGTGTTTGCGCTCTCCAGCATCCTGGAGCCCACCGGCATCCGCGTGGAGATTGCGCGCAACGGCCTGGAGGCCCTGCAGGCGCTGGAGCGCGCCGGCAGCGGCGGCCAGCCCGCCATTGACCTGGTGCTGATGGACATCATGATGCCGGAGATGGACGGCTACACCGCGATGCGCGAGATCCGCAGCCGCCCCGAGTGGCGCCGCCTGCCCATCATCGCGCTGACCGCCAAGGCCATGAAGGACGACCAGGAAAAATGCCTGGCCGCCGGGGCCAACGACT
Organism: uncultured Acidovorax sp.; assembly: GCF_964021665.1. Lineage (NCBI taxonomy): Bacteria > Pseudomonadati > Pseudomonadota > Betaproteobacteria > Burkholderiales > Comamonadaceae > Acidovorax > uncultured Acidovorax sp. The sequence goes on along the minus strand of NZ_CAXIAK010000013.1, from coordinate 47,845 downwards.
ACATCGCCAAGCCGCTGGACGTGGAGAAGCTGCTGTCCCTCGTGCGGGTGTGGATGCCCAAGTAGGCCCCTCTATGCCGCACCGCAAGGCCCGCACCGCCGACATCGAACAGCGCCTGCTGATCGACGCCATCTACCACCGCTATCACTACGACTTCCGGGGCTACGCGCAGGCGTCGCTCAAGCGGCGGCTGGCGTCGGCGCTGGTGCAGTTTGACTGCAAGACGCTGTCGCAGCTGCAGGACCGCGTTCTGCACGAGCCCGCCGTGTTCCCTGCGCTGCTCGAATACCTCACCGTGCAGGTGAGCGACATGTTCCGCGACCCCAGCTACTTCCAGGCGCTGCGCCATGAGGTGGTGCCGCTGCTACGCACCTACCCCTCGCTCAAGGTCTGGGTGGCCGGGTGCAGCGCGGGGGAAGAGGTGTATTCGCTGGCCATCCTGCTGCAGGAAGAAGGCCTGCTGGACCGCGCCCTGATCTACGCCACCGACATCAACCCGCACGCGCTGCGCGCCGCCGAGTCGGGCGTGTTCGACGTGTCGCGGGTGGCGGCGTTCACCGAGAACCATGCCCGCTCCGGCGCCCGCAGCTCGTTGTCGGACTACTACGCGGCTGCCTATGGCCGTGTGGTGTTCGACAAGAGGCTGCGCGAACACATGGTGTTCTCCGACCACAGCCTGGCCACCGACAGCGTGTTCGCCGAAGTCCATCTGGTGTCGTGCCGCAATGTGCTCATCTACTTCGAGCGCGACCTGCAGAACCGCGCCCTGGGGCTGTTCCGCGAGTCGCTGTGCCACCGGGGCTTTCTGGGCCTGGGCTCCAAGGAGTCGCTGCGGTTTTCGGCGCACACCGATGCGTTCGACGACTTCGTGCCGCAGGACCGCATCTACCGCAAGAAGGCCGGGCTGTGAACAGCGCCGACCGCGTACCCCGGCCAGCGCCCCCGGGCGGCTACGCCGCCATCGTGGTGGGCGGCTCTGCGGGCGGTATCGACGCCCTGATGGAACTGCTGCCTGCGCTGCCCGCCACACTGCAGGCGGCGGTGCTCGTGGTGCTGCACCTGCCCCGGGACCGGCGCAGCCTGCTGGTGGAGATTTTTCAGCCCCGCTGCGCCCTGCCGCTGCGCGAGGCGCACGACAAAGACGCCATCACGCCAGGATCGGTGAGCTTTGCGCCACCGGACTATCACCTGCTGGTTGACGGCGGGCCTCAGAGCCCGCATGTGGGGCTGTCGGTGGACCCTCCCCTGCATTTTTCGCGCCCCTCCATCGACGTGCTGTTCGAATCGGCGGCAGACCACTACGGCCCCCGGCTGGTGGGCATTCTGCTGTCGGGCGCCAACGAAGACGGCGTGCACGGCCTGCAGGCCATTCAGGCGGCGGGCGGCCTCACCATCGTGCAAGACCCCGCCAGTGCCAGCATGCCCACCATACCGCAGGCAGCCATCGCGGCCCTGGCGGTGGACCACATCCTGCCCCCGGAAGGCATCGCAAGGCTGCTGGCGGATCTGCACCAGCGCCAGTTGCTTTGATCCGGGCACATGCGTCCCTCCTTGAGAACCCCACATTCCCTACCGCCCATGCCCCAGACCGACCGCACCAAATGCCTGCTCGTTGACGATGTCGAGGAAAACCTCATCGCCCTGGAGGCGCTGCTGCAGCGTGACGGGCTGGACATCCTCAAGGCCCAGTCGGGCCCCGAGGCCCTGGAACTGCTGCTGGCCCACGACGATGTGGCCCTGGCGTTGCTGGACGTGCAGATGCCCGAGATGAATGGTTTTGAGCTGGCGGAGCTGATCCGGGGCAGCGAACGCACCCGACACATCCCACTCATCTTCATGACGGCGGGCTCGCGCGAGCAGAACTGGCAGTTCCGAGGGTACGAGAGCGGGGCGGTGGACTTTCTGTACAAACCCATCGACCCGCACATGCTCACCAACAAGGCGGGCGTGTTCTTTGAACTGCACCGGCGCAAGCAGGCGCTGGCGCACGAGCTGCGCGCGCGCACCGAGGCCTTGCGCATCAACGAGATGTTCATGGCCGTGCTGAGCCACGACCTGCGCACACCGCTGCAGTCCATCGTCGCTGCGGCCACCGTGCTCAAGCGCCAGCCGCCGCCCGACAAGGCAGCCCTGATGGTGGACCGGGTGCTGCGCTCAAGCCAGCGCATGGCCCTCATGATCGAAGACCTGCTGGACGTGACCCGCATCCGCCAGGCAGGCGGGCTGGCGCTGCAACTGGGCCCCGCCCACATGCAGACCTTGGTGCAGCGCACCCTGGACGAAGCAGCCACCAGCCACCCCGAAAGCGGCATCGAATCCATCCTGGAAGGCGACCTCGCGGGCACTTGGGACACCGAGCGGCTATGCCAGGTGGTCACCAACCTGGTCGGCAACGCACTGCACCATGGCAGCGCAGACCAGCCGGTGCGCATTTGCGCGGATGGCAACCTTCCAGAGACCGTGAGCATCACGGTTTCGAACGGTGGCACCATCCCGCCCGAACTGATGCCCCATCTGTTTGACGCGTTTCGCGGGGGCAAACGCGAACCGGGGCGCCACCAGGGGCTGGGCCTGGGGCTTTTCATTGCGCACCAGATCGTGCGGGCGCACCGAGGTGCCATCGAGGCCAAGTCACAAGACAACGTCACGACCTTCCGGGTGACGTTGCCCCGCCACGCCCCCGCACGAAGCGCCGTCGCCTGACGCCGATAGGCTACGGCAGCCCGAGCCATCCAAGCGCCGGGAGGACCGCGCAGGCGAATGCCGTAAGAGCGGCTAACAAAACTCAGCGAAGCGGTTCTGGCTAGGCGCCGCGTCGCAGGCAGTACGCGTAGTACGACAAGACGCGGCAACGACGCCAGAAGAGTTTTGTTAGCCGCTCTAAAGGGAAAAGACGCGTGGTGAGCGACAGATGCCGCCACGCGGCAGGGATCAGGTAGAGACCGAAGCAAGGGCAGTATGGATGCCACCCAGCAGTTGCTCCAGCTCTTCCAGCTCGAACGGTTTGAGCAGGGTGCGCACATTCGGCCCCCAGCTGCCCGGCTGGCTGCCCAGTTCATAGCCCGAGCACAGCACCACCCAGCGCAGCGGATCGTCCGCCAGCAACCGGCGGGCCAGATCGGTTCCTGACATACCGGGCAGACTCACATCGGTGACCAATACGTCGAAGGGATGGCCTGCATCCAGCACCAGGGCCTCTTCGGCAGAGGCGCAGGACGTCACCGTGCGGCCTTCACCCTCCATCAGCATGCCAATGGTTTCGCGCAGCTCTGGATTGTCTTCAACGTACAGGATTCGCATACATCACAGGGGGTTGGTCTGCCATGCGACGCCAGGGCAGCGCGCATTGCCAAACCCGCATCATGTGCAGGCGAGGGGGCGGCGCCGTGTAGGACAAGGCGCTATTCTGCGGCGCCCTGCAACCCAAAGGAAGAGCAGCGCGCGCAGAAAGCCCGTTGTCACTCTTCGAGCAACGAGCGCAGCATCCAGGCGGTTTGCTCGTGCACCGTCAGGCGCTGGGTGAGCAAGTCGGCCGTAGGCTCGTCGCTGGCCTTGTCGGCCAGGGGGAACAGGCTGCGGGCGGTGCGGGCCACGGCTTCATGGCCTTCGACCAGCACGCGCACCATGTCCAGTGCCTTGGGCGGCTTGGCGGGGGCGTCAGGCACAGTGGCCAGCTTGCCAAACTCGGCATACGAGCCCGGCGCCACATGGCCCAGCGAGCGGATGCGCTCGGCGATCGGATCCACCGCGTTCCACAGCTCGGTGTACTGCGCCATGAACATGGTGTGCAGCGTGTTGAACATGGGGCCCGTCACATTCCAGTGGAAGTTGTGGGTGGTGAGGTACAGGGTGTAGGTGTCGGCCAGCAGGCGCGACAGGCCCTGGGCGATGGCAGCGCGGTCTTTGTCGCTGATGCCGATGTTGATGCTGGGAGCAGAGGTCTTGCCGATCACTGCTTTGCTTGGCTTGGCCATGGATGGTCCTTTCGTGCTGAAAACATGAAACACCCCGCACCATGCAGTCCCGAAGGCCGGGCGCGGGGCCCTGAAACACTGTAGCGCAAGTCACCGGCGGTGGATGTCATCCGTTGCCGATACCTTGCGCCTGGGTCAAGCAAACGGTGAAAAGCCGGGCCAGCAGCCTGGCCAGGCTCACTGCATTTGCTGCAGGTTGCCAATGCGCACCAGCATCTCGGTGAACATCTGCATGTCTGCATCCAGGTCCGACACTTCCTTGAACTCCTTGGCGTTATGGGCCGTGTACTTCTTGCCGGGCATGGCAGGGCCAAAGTTGATGGCGTTGGGCATCAGTTTGGCGGTGGTGCTGCCGGCGGTGGGCACCGGCTGCGCGGGCAGGCCGGTGGTGTCGCCAAAGGTGTTGAGCAGCGTGGCCAGCCACGCGCCCTTGGGGTCGCGCGCCATCCAGTTGCCCTGCTTGTGCTCCACCTCCACCGCCACACCGGCCTGGACACCCCAAGCCTTGACGCGCTCGGTGGTGGCCTGAGACAGTGCCTCGGGCGTGTTGCCACGCGGCATGCGCACGTTCACCAGTACATCGACCTTGCCGTCTTTTTCACGAATCAGGTTGGGCGACAGGGTCAGCGGGCCCATGAAGTCGTCGCTGTAAGCCAGGCCCAGGGTGCGGCCCAGGTAGTCCACGCCATACAGGTCGGCGATATAGCGCACGGCCTGGGCATAGCCATTGGCCGCCAACGCCACACCCGATTGCTGTAGGAACAGCGCCAGGCGCGGCAGCGGGTTCACGCCTTCTTCGGGGCGCGAGCCGTGGGCCGAGGCACCCGTGACCTTGACCAGCACATCTGCGCCTTCACGCGTCACGTCGATGCTGAACTTGCCACCCTGGCTGGTGTATTTGCCGACAAAGGCGTCCTTGGCAGCGTTCAACTGGCGGCTAACAGCGTCCACATCGCCGCCGCGCAGGCGGGCGGTGGCGGTCTGGGCCACCGCGTTGGCCGATGCAGCACCCGCCATGGCAACGATGGTGGGCTGGTTGCCCGCGGCGGCACCCAGTGCAAAGGTGGTGCGCAGCGCACCCGATCCCTTTTCTGCCACCACGGCAGGGTACTTGCTGTCGAGCACGATGTTGTACTCGGGCAGGGTGGTCTTGGCGCGGTAGTACTTCATCGCGTCGCCACCGGTTTCTTCGGTGGTCTCGATCATGAGGCGGATGGTGCGGGCCAGCGGCAGGCCGCTTTCCTTCACGGCCTTCATGGCGTACAGCACGGTGGCGATGGAGCCCTTGTCGTCGATGGAGCCCCGGCCATACAGGTTGCCGCCCACGCGGGTCAGCTTGAAGGGGTCGAGCTTGGTGCCGTCGTCCAGCACCCAATCGTCGGCCACTACAGGCACCACGTCGGCATGGGTCAGGATGCCGAACTCTTCGGGGCCGCTGCCGGGCAGTTTCACTTCAAACACGCGGTTGTCCACATTGCGGTACTGCAGGCCAAAGTCCTTGGCCATGCCTTCCACCAGCGCGCCAAACGCAATGATGTGCTTATCTTCGTGCGGCGGCACCTTGTCGGAGCGCACGGTGGGGATGGCCACCATGCGCGCGGTAGCGTCGATCACGGCGGTCTGGTTCTTCAGGCGGTTGTACAGGCCCAGCAGGCGGCTGATGTTGACGAGGTCATCGCCCTGCAGCGTGGCCTTGCGCTCGTACGCCGCAACGGCGGGCGCCAGTTCGGGCTGCATTTGGGCCGACAGCGCCAGGAACTGGCTGAAGCTGCCCGATGCGGCCGCGGCAGACATGGCGGCAGGTGCCGCAGCGATGCGGTCCATTTCGGGCTTCTTGATGGGGCCGCCGGCCTGGGATGCGGCGGGTGGCATGGAAGTGCAGGCCGACAGGGCCGCCACCAACGTGGCGGAAAGCCAAAGCTTCTTCATGGGAACCTTTCTTTTGGAGCCGTCACGGACTTGCCGCCGCCATGTGAACGGCGACGGCAGGGACGGGAGGGGAAGGAATGCAAAAACATTGCAAACGCCAGGCATGCTTTGCCAGCGCGGCGCGAGTGTAGCCCCGCCCAACGACAGGGTGCGAGTAACAAAATATTTCGTTTGCCCTGCCGCTGCAGCAGGGCCACCGCTTGGGCAGCCCGCGCTCAGGACAGGCGCGTCACACCCGGCAATTCACAGGCGTAGATGGCGTTGCGCAACGCAGCAATGGCCTCATACCGCGTGAAGCTGCGCCGCCAGGCCAGCACCACCCGGCGCATGGGCGGCGGGCTGCCGTCTTTTTCTTCGATAGGCAGGTAGCGGATGTAGCTCTCGTCGCTTTTGCGGCGGCGCGCCGCCGTGTGCAGGGCGTCGCGCGGCACGGAAAGGCGCGGCACCAGCGTCACGCCCATGCCTGCGGCCACCATGTGCTTGATGGTCTCCAGGGACGAGCCCTCGAACGACTTGCGGATGCCCTCGGCGTTGCTGGCAAAACGCGCGAACTCGGGGCACACCTCCAGCACATGGTCGCGAAAACAGTGGCCTGCGCCCAGCAGCAGCATGGTTTCGCTCTTCAGCTCGGCCGTCGTGACGGACTTCTTGGATGCCAGCGGGTGCGTGCTGGGCACGGCCGCCATGAAGGGCTCGTCGTACAGTGGGGCTATGGCCAGCCCGGTGTCGGGGAAGGGCTCGGCCAGGATGGCGCAGTCGATCTCGCCCGTGCGCAGCATCTCCAGCAGCTTGACGGTGAAGTTCTCCTGCAGCATCAGCGGCATTTGCGGCGTGCGCGTAATGGAGTTGCGCACCAGTTCGGGCAGCAGGTAGGGGCCGATGGTGTAGATCACGCCCAGCGTCAGCGGTCCGGCCAGCGGGTCTTTACCGCGCTTGGCGATTTCCTTGATGGCGGCGGCCTGCTCCAGCACGCTTTGGGCCTGGCGCACGATTTCCTCACCCAGCGGAGTCACCGTGACCTCGCCAGCGCTGCGTTCAAAGAGCTTCACATCCAGCTCTTCTTCCAGCTTCTTGATGGCCACCGAGAGCGTGGGCTGCGAGACATAGCAGGCATCGGCCGCGTGGCCAAAGTGCTTTTCGCGCGCCACGGCCACGATGTACTTGAGTTCGGTGAGGGTCATGGTGTGTTCCTGCGGGCCGCGTCAGCGTGGGGCTGGGCGGCGTCTCATGCTTTGAGATAGTCCGATTTTCCCCCCAACCAGCGCGCCACGTGTTTGGCAGCCAATTCGGGGTAGCGATCAAGCATCTGGGGGGCCAGCTCCCGCGCCCATTCGAGCAGGTGCGTATCGGTCGCCAGGTCGGCAAAACGCAGCAGCGCGTCGCCGGACTGGCGTGCGCCCAGAAACTCGCCGGGGCCACGAATCTCCAGGTCACGCCGCGCAATCTCGAAGCCATCGTTGGTCTCGGCCATGGCACGCAGGCGCTCCTTGGCCGTTTCGCCCACGCGGCCGCTGTCGTTGGTGGCGTACAGCAGCACGCAGGCCGAGGCCGCTGCGCCCCGCCCCACCCGCCCGCGCAGCTGGTGCAGCTGGCTCAGGCCAAACCGCTCGGCATGTTCGATGACCATGAGTGAGGCGTTGGGCACATCCACGCCCACTTCGATCACGGTGGTACTGACCAGCACGCCCATCTGGCCGCTGGAAAAAAGCTGCATCACGGCCTTCTTCTCTGCCGTGGGCATGCGCGAGTGCAGCAAGCCCACCATCACGCCGGGCAGGGCCTCGCTCAAATCGGCGTGTGTGGCGGTGGCGTTGGAGAGGTCCAGCGCCTCGCTCTCTTCGATCAGCGGGCACACCCAGTACACCTGCCGTCCGGCCTCCACCTGCGCGCCGATGCGCTCGATCACCTCGGCCTTGCGGCTGTCGGCGATCAGCTTGGTGACGATGGGGGTGCGCCCTGGCGGCAACTCGTCGATGACCGACACATCCAGGTCGGCGTAGTAGCTCATCGCCAGCGTGCGCGGGATGGGGGTCGCGCTCATCATGAGCATGTGCGGCTCCATGCCGTGCGCCGCCAGCTTTTGCCGCAAGGCCAGCCGCTGCGCCACGCCAAAGCGGTGTTGTTCATCGATGATGGCCAGCGCCAGATTCTTGAACTGCACCTGTTCCTGGATCACGGCGTGGGTGCCCACGACCAGCGCAGCCTCGCCACTGGCCACCAGGGCCAGCATGGCGGTGCGGTCTTTTTTCTTTTGCCCGCCCACCAGCCAAGCCACCTTGCGGCCGCGTGCGGCCAGCAGGGGTTCGAGCCAGCCAATCATCTTGGCAAAGTGCTGTTCGGCCAGGATTTCGGTGGGCGCCATCAGCGCGCATTGCCAGCCCGCATCCATGGCCAGGCAGGCGGCCAGGGCCGACACAATGGTTTTGCCCGAGCCCACATCACCCTGCAACAACCGGTGCATGGGCACGCGGCGGGCCAGGTCGGCGGCGATTTCTTCCCCCACGCGGCGCTGGGCGGCCGTGAGGTCAAACGGCAGCACGGCCATGAGCTGTTCGTGCAGGGGCAGCGCACCATCTTGCGCAGGCTGGGGGCGCAGCACCGGGGCGCGCAGCCGGTCGCGTTCACGGCGGGACTGGTATTGCGAGAGTTGCTGCGCCAGCAACTCCTCGGCTTTCAGGCGCTGCCAGGCGGGGTGGCTGTGGTCTTCCAGGGTGGACAGGGCCACATCCGGAGTGGGGTGGTGCAAAAAAGTGAGCGCCTCGCGCAATCCCCACAAGCGCTGGAGGCCATTTTGGCCTTGATACATGGCATGAGGAGGCTCCACCCCCGGCGGCAGGGTGTCCGATAAATCCACACGCCCCAGGGCGCTGACCACGGCGCGCCGCAGGTAGGGCTGAGGCAGCCCGGCGGTGGTGGGGTAAACGGGCGTGAGGGCTGCGGGTAATTCGCCCCCCGCCAGCCGGAACGCCGGGTGCAGCATCTGCCGCCCCCAAAAGCCCCCCTTGACCTCGCCCCGGATGCGCAAGCGGTTGCCCACGGCCATGGTCTTCTGGTGCGAGGGGTAGAAGCTGAAAAACCGCAGCTCGCAACTGCCCGTGGCGTCTTCCACCTGCACCAGCAACTGGCGGCGCGGGCGCAGCTGCACCTCGCAGGCCGTCACCGTGGCCTCGATCTGCACCGTCTGCCCATCGCGGGCGCTGGCCAGGGGGGTGATGCGGGTTTCGTCCTCGTAGCGCAGCGGCAGGTGCAAAGCCAGGTCGATATCGCGGCGCAGCCCCATCTTTTGCAAGGCTTTTTGGGCAGCACTGGGGGCGGCCGGGGCGGCGGGCCTCGAAACTGCGGGCATTTTCTTCAAAGTGGGAGGACAATGGAGGGGAGAGGCGGGGCGAAAAGGCTAACATGGATAAAGCCCCGGCCCCTGCGATTGCGTTAGTTTGCGTTCTGGATAGTTGTCATGCTCAAGCGAATCAGTACCAAAAATCTCATCCTGGGCATGTACCTGCACGAATTCTGCGGCTCCTGGATGGAGCACCCGTTCTGGCGTGTGAAGTTCGTCCTGAAGGACCCCAAGGATCTGGAGCGCATCCTGGCCACCGCGATCGATGAGGTGTGGATCGACACCTCCAAGGGGCTGGATGTGGCGGCGGGGGTGATGTCCGTCTCGCGCGAAGAGGCTGACCTGCAGATCGATTCAGAGTTTGCCCAGCTGCAAGACATGCCAGCCATCGTCATCGAAGAGCCGCCCCGCCCTGCGTTGCCGCGCCGGGGCCGCGAACCCACGTCGATGCAAGATGAAATCCAACTGGCTGCCTCCATTTGTAGCGAGTCCAAACGTGCCGTCGTTTCGATGTTCAACGAAGCGCGCATGGGCAAGGTGGTGGACGCGGCCAACGCGCAAAACCTGGTGGAAGAGATTTCGGACTCCGTCAGACGCAACCCCGGCGCACTCATCAGCCTGGCCCGCCTGAAAACTGCCGACGACTACACCTATATGCATTCCGTGGCCGTGTGCGCCATGATGGTGGCCTTGGCCAAGCAGATTGGTCTGAGCGAAGAACACACCCGCAGCGCCGGCATGGCCGGCCTGCTGCACGACCTGGGCAAGGCCGCCATCCCGCTGCCCGTTCTGAACAAGCCTGGCAAGCTCACAGACAGCGAGTTCGCGCTGGTCAAGAGGCACGCAGTCGAGGGCGACAACCAGCTCGAGGAGGGCGGCAGTGTCGAAGACTCGGCGCTCGACGCCTGCCTGCACCACCACGAAAAAATGGACGGCACAGGCTACCCCGACAAGCTGCAGGGCGACCAGATCTCGCTGATCGCGCGCATGACGGCCATCTGCGACGTGTACGACGCCATCACATCGGACCGCCCTTACAAGCGAGGCTGGGATCCTTCCGAATCCATTCGCCGCATGGCGGAGTGGACCAAAGGGCACTTCGACCCGCGCCTGTTCCAGGCCTTCGTCAAAAGCATCGGCATCTACCCGGTGGGCTCGCTCGTGCGGCTGTCATCCGGCCGCATTGGCGTGGTGACAGAGCAAGGCGAAAAGTCCCTCACCTCGCCGCGCGTGAAGGTGTTCTTCTCCACCAAGTCAGACCTGCGCATCCCCCCTGAAGTGGTGAACCTGGCCGAGCCGGGCTGCAACGAAAAAATCGTCGCCCGCGAAGACCCTGACAAATGGCGGTTTCCAGACCTCAACGAGTTGTGGTCGGGCCTGCCAGAGCGCCCCTGGTAACCCCCACGGGTAGCCCTGACCCCAGCGCCTTCGGCACGCCGCAGCACCACCGAAGGCCAGTCACCTGACGCCCTCACGCGCCGCGCCATGACCTCTTTTCTGACCCTCACCCCCAACCCCGCGCTAGACATTGCCACCAGCACCGAGCAGGTGCTGCCCACCCACAAGCTGCGGTGCGGTGCGGTGCTGCGCTATCCGGGCGGGGGCGGCATCAATGTGGCCCGGGTGCTGCACCGCCTGGGCGCTGCGGTAGAGGCACGGGCCCTGGTGGGCGGCCCTGCAGGCGCGCAACTGCAAGCACTGCTGCAGCAAGAAGGGGTGGCATGCCAGATGCACGCCATCGCTGGCGATACCCGTGAAAACATGTCGGTGCTGGAGACCCGCACTGGCCAGGAGTTTCGGTTCGTGCTGCCAGGCCCCACGGTGGACTCCACACAATCCCAAGCCCTGCTAGAGGCCCTGCTGCCAACCGCAGAGCCGGGTTCGCTACTCGCCCGGTGGATCATCGCCAGCGGCAGCCTGCCGCCCGGAATGCCGCACGACTTTTATGCGCAACTGGCCCGCGCAGCCCAACAGCAAGGAACACCGTTTGCGCTCGACACCTCGGGCGCCGCGCTGGCGGCAGCGCTGGAAGTGGGGGTAGCGCTCGTCAAGCCCAGCCTGCGCGAGTTGCGCGACTTGCTGCAACGGCCGCTGAACACCGTGCAGGAATGCGGTGACGCCGCCTTCACCCTGGTGCAGCAAGGCGCTGCCAGCACGGTGGCCGTTTCCATGGGTGAGCAAGGCGCGGTGCTGGCCCACCGCGACGGCGTATGGCACGCACCAGCGCTTGAGGTGCCGGCCACCACCGGCACCACCGGGGCGGGCGATTGCTTTTTGGCAGCGCTGGTCTGGGCGCTGGACCGTGGCGACACGCCGCCCGAGGCCCTGCGCTGGGGCGTGGCTGCCGGGGCAGCCGCCTTGCTGTCGCCCGGCACCGCGCTGGCCCAGGCCGCAGACATCCACCGCCTGCACGCCCAGGTGCCCGTGCCGCAGGTGATCACTGTGGCCCGCTGAACCGCCACACCGAGCGCATCGGGGCGTGGGACAATAGCGCCCTTTTTTCTTGGCACGGGCCCGTTCGGCCCTCAAGCCCATGACCGATCTTTCGCTCTCCGCCCCTGGCGCACCCCTGGCACCACACGCCTACACCCTCAGCGACTTCGACTTCTCGCTGCCCCCCGAACTCATTGCACAGCACCCCGCCCCCGAGCGCAGCGCATCGCGCCTGCTCGACGGCCGCGCCATGGCGCCCGCAGACCGCATCTTCCGTGAACTGCCCGGCCTGCTGCGCGAGGGCGATCTGCTCGTCTTCAACGACACCCGCGTCGTCAAGGCCCGCATCTTTGGCGAGAAGGCCAGTGGCGGCAAGCTGGAATTGCTGATCGAACGCGTCCTGCCCGCCGAGGCTGGAAGCACGGGCAATGAAGTGGTAGCCCACATGAAGGTCAGCAAAAAGCCCCTGCCCGGCAGCACCGTGCACATGGCCGGCGGCCGCCACGCGGGCGGCTTTGATGCCAGGCTGCTGGGCCGCTGGCCCACCGAAGACGGCCCGCTGTTCCGCTTTGCCTTGCAAGGCCCCGCAGGCGAGACGCCGTGGGAGTTGATGGACCGCCACGGCCACCTGCCGCTGCCGCCCTACATCGAACGCCAGCAAAACACCGAGCACGACCCTGACGAGGCAGAAGACAGCCAGCGCTACCAAACCGTGTTTGCCCGCAACCCCGGCGCCGTTGCGGCGCCCACCGCTGCGCTGCACTTTGACGAAGGCGTGCTGACCGAGCTGCAGTCGCGCGGCATCGAGCGCGCCAGCGTCACCCTGCACGTGGGCGCAGGCACCTTCCAACCGGTCAAAACGGAAAACCTGGCCGAACACCAGATGCACAGCGAGTGGTACGAAGTGCCCCTGGCCACCCTGGCCGCCCTGGAACGCTGCCGCCAACGCGGTGGCCGCGTGGTGGCCGTGGGCACCACCACCGTGCGCACGCTGGAATCGTGGGCCCAAAGCGGCAAGACCACGGGTGACACCAACATCTTCATCACCCCAGGGTTCACCTTCAAGGTGGTGGACGTGCTGATCACCAACTTCCACCTGCCCAAAAGCACCTTGATGATGCTGGTGAGCGCTTTTGCCGGCTACGCCCACATCATGGGCCTGTACCGCCACGCCATTGCCCAGCGCTACCGCTTTTTCAGCTATGGGGATGCGATGCTGCTGGAACGCGCCAAGGCCGCGAACTGATCCAACGACCTGTCACCGCCACGCCGAGCAAATCGTCACACCTGTTTAGGATTGGATGTCATCAAGAGGGGCAAGGCACGACACACCGGGCCTACACTCGCCGCGACTGACCAGCACACATTGGAGCTGGCACACGTTGCAAGACCTCCCCTCATGAGAAAAACCCTCTCCCTCCACCCCGTGGCGCTTTCCTGTGTTCTGCTGCTCGGGGGCTGCGCCGCCAACCCGACTGACAAGAACACCAAGGCAGCCGCAGGCACAGCGCATGGGGCGCCACAGTCTTCCGATACAGCATCGGAGGTGGGCCGTGCCATCACGCCTCCGCTGTCAGACCTGAATCTGGTGAAGGCAAACATTCCGCCGCAGCTGGCGGCAGCCCGCCAAGCCCCTTACGCCCTGCCGACCGACCGCAGCTGCCAAGCGCTGGCAGAGCAGGTGCGGTCACTGGATGCGGTGCTGGGGGCCGATCTGGACACCCCTTCCACCTCAACCAACCCCAGTCTGATTGAGCGGGGTGCGGGCGCAGCGAAGAAGGGAGCCATCGGCGCCGTGAGAGGCGCAGCAGAAGACGTTGTGCCCATGCGCAGCTGGGTGCGCAAGCTGACGGGCGCCGAGAAGTACAGCCGCGAGGTGGAAGCCTCCATCACAGCGGGCACCATCCGGCGCAGCTACCTCAAGGGGCTGGGGCAGGCTGCGGGCTGCGAGTCGCCTGCGGCGCCCTTGGCACCCAAGGCCGAGGAATAAGCCCCCCTCCAGCGCGGCGAAGGTGTGGGGCAGCGCCTCAGCCCTGGTTCCGCTCCCGGAACGCGCGCGCATGGCCGAAATGGCCATTGCCAATGAAGGGCACGGGTGGCCGCAAGGCCGACAGAGGCGAGGGGTGGTTGGATGTGAGCACGAGGTGCCCCCGGTCTTGCGGGATGAAGGCGCGTTTGGACTGTGCGTGCGAGCCCCACAGCATGAAAACCACCGGGCGATCCCCTTCAGCCACATGGCGGATGACGGCATCGGTCAGCAGCTCCCAGCCCTTGCCGGCGTGGCTGGCAGCTTGCCCCTCTTCCACGGTGAGGCAGGTGTTGAGCAGCAGCACCCCGTTTTGCGCCCACTTCACGAGGCTGCCACCAGGATTGGGAAAGGGTGGAAACGGCACGCCCAGGTCGCGCTGCATTTCCTTGAAGATGTTTTGCAGCGAGGGCGGCAGGCGCACGCCGGGCGCCACCGAAAAGGCCAGCCCTTCGGCCTGCCCACGCCCGTGATAGGGGTCTTGCCCCAGGATGACCACGCGCACGGCATCGGGCGGGGTCAGTTCCAGCGCGCGCAGCGGGCGGGGTGGGAAGATGCTGGCGTCTGCATCCATGCGGCTTTGCAAGAAAGCCAGCAGCTTTTGCCCCACCGGTCCACCAAAAAACTCATCCACCAACGGCTGCCAGCCAGGGGCCACAGGCCAATCGGCAGGGTTGGCAGAGGTGAGCTGAGTGGGGGCTTCGTTGGCAGGGGCAAGCAAGTCGGTCATGGCAAAGCAGCAAGAATGTGCGCGGGGCTAGAGTATCGGGCGAAACGCCCCTCACGCCTGCTGTGGCTTGCCAGTGCAGCTGGCAGCCATCAAAAGCTATTATTTTGATAGCTGCTTGCGCTTATCCATCAAGCGCTAGAGCCTTATTTCATCTAAAAATTCAGCCTGCTCGGTGTCTCTGCGCTACATCTGCAAAAGCCTCGTGCGTGCTCAGGAACACCTGGCCCTGCATGCGCCGACCGAAGTCAGTATGCTTGAGCCGGTCCATCACCGGGCCTTTGACCTCGGCCAGCAAAAAGCGAATGCCGCGCTCGCGCAAACTGCGTTCCAGATCACCCAGCACCCCGAGGGCGGTGGCGTCGATCTGGTTGACGGCGGAGCACACCAGCAGCACATGGCGCGCGGCGGGGTTGGCGTGGAGCAGCGCCTCAATGCGGTCTTGCAGCACGCTGGCGTTGGCGAAATACAGGCTTTCGTCCACCCGCACCGCGACCAAGCCGGGCTCGGTAACGACTTGGTGCCGGTCTACGTTGCGGAAGTGCTCGGTACCCGGCACCCGGCCCACGACGGCCATGTGGGGGTGGCTGCTGCGCCACACCAAGGTGCCCAGCGACAACGCCACCCCCAGCAGAATGCCTGCCTCGACACCCAGCGCCATCACCCCCAACGCGGTGGCGATCAGCGACAGCGCATCGGCCTTATCGTAGTGCCAGGCCTCGCGCAAGGTGTCCCAATCGATGAGGCCAGTCACCGCCACGATGATGGTGGCCGCCAGCACGGCCTGCGGCAGTGCATGGAACCAGCCGGTGAAGAAAGCCACCACCAGCGCCATCAGCGCGGCGGAGATGACGCCTGCCAGCGGTGTGTTGGCACCGGCAGCAAAATTGACGACCGAGCGGGCAAACCCACCGGTGACCGGAAAGCCCCCCGACACGGCGCTGGCCAGGTTGGCAGCGCCCAAGCCCAGCAGTTCGCGGTTGGGTTCAATGCGTTGCTGCCGCTTGAGCGCCAGCGACTGGGCCACCGACACGCTCTCGACAAAGCCCACCAGTGAAATCAGCAGCGCAGGCAACCACAGCGCCTGCACAGAGCCCCAATCCCAGGCGGGCAGACCCAGCGCGGGCAAGCCCTGCGGCACGGTGCCCACCACGGGCACACCGTGGCTGCGGTCCAGCCCCCACAGGCTGACGACGGCCGTGGAAACAACCACCACCAGCATTGGCGCCAGCTTGGCAGCCATGTCGGCCGCTTTGGCGGGCAAACCTGTGCGCACCAGCAACTTGGCCAGATATTTGCGGGCGAACCACAGGAACAGCACGCTGGCGCCCCCCAGCGCCAGTACGGCGGGCTTGGTTTGGGGCAAGGCGTGGGCCAGGCTGGAGAGGGTCTGAAAGACGTTCTCGCCTTGCACCTTCACGCCCAGCAGGTGCTTGAGCTGGCCCACGGCAATCAGTACCGCAGAGCCGGTGATGAAGCCGCTGATGACCGGGTGGCTCAAGAAATGCGCCAGAAACCCCAGGCGCAACAGGCCAAAGGCCAGCAACATCACCCCGGAGAGCAGCGACAGCAACACGGCCAACTGCACATACTGCACCGAGCCTGCCGCAGCCAGCGGCTGCAAGGCGCTCGCTGTCATCAGCGAAGCCACGGCCACGGGCCCCACAGCCAGCGTCATGCTGGAGCCCAGCAGCGCATAAGCCACGATGGGCAGCAGGCTGGCGTACAACCCCACTTCGGCCGGCAGCCCCGCCAGCAGCGCATAGGCCAGGCTTTGCGGGATCAGCATCACCGTGACGATCAGGCCCGCCACCGCATCCCCGGCCAGCCAGGAGGCCCGGTAGTTGCGCAGCCAGTCGGGAATGGGGTTCATGGCGGGCCTTCCTTGCCGTTACAACTCAAGGCGATGAGTCAAGCTCAGGCTTTCGTGGAGCGGCGCGATTCCAGCCATTCAAAAATGGCCATGCCTGCCACCATCGCAATGACGAACACGATGGCCTTGGGCTGGCCAGCGCCCGCCGACACGATGGCGGGCCCAGGGCAGAAACCGGCCACACCCCAGCCTGCGCCAAACATCAAACTGCCAATGACCAGGCGCTTGTCGATGTGGCGTGCTGTAGGCAACTGCATGGCACCACCCAAAAAAGCGGTGGTGCGCTTGCGGGCCACAAAAAAGGCGCCAATGCCGACCAGGATGGCCCCGCCCATCACAAAGGCGAGCGACGGGTCCCAATTCCCGGCCAGATCCAGAAAGCCCTGGACTTTGGCCGGATCGGTCATGCCAGCCACGATGAGACCGATGCCAAACAACAGGCCAACAACAAATTCCATCAAACGGTGTGCCATGGTGTGCTCCTCAACTTGAAAACGGGCGGCTTACGCGAAGACGTGGCGCAGCAAAAAGACAGTGATGAAACCCGCCGCCATGAACGACAGCGTGGCCACCAGCGAGCGGGGCGACATGCGCGAGAGGCCGCACACACCATGGCCGCTGGTGCAGCCCGAGCCGTAGCGGGTGCCAATGCCCACCAGCAAGCCCGCGACGATCACCATGGCCCAGCTAGCGTCGATGGTCGCGACCATCGGGCCGATGAAGGCCACATACAGGCTGGGCGCCACCAGCATGCCCAGCAGGAACGACAGACGCCAGACGATGTCGCGCGTCTTGGGCCGCAGCAGCCCGCCCACAATGCCGCTGATGCCCAGCACCCGCCCGTTGAACAGGATGAACAGGGCCGAGGCCAGGCCCAGCACGATGCCGCCGGCCAGCGACATCCAGGGGGTGAAGTGGTTCCAGTCAATCGTCATGTCTCTGTACTCCTTGATTTCACAAAATGGCTTGAACAGTTCCACGATCACTGCCCGAATGTCCAAGGCACCATCGCTGCGTTCGCATGGCTGGAAATTGTATATGATTTAATATATTATTCAACCACATTCTGTTTTTTTATAAAACATAGGGAGTTGCCATGCAAGCTCAAGTGAAAGCCTTCTTTGACCCGGCCACCTGGACCGTGTCCTATGTGGTGTTCGATGCGCCTGGCGGCCATTGCGCGCTGGTGGATTCGGTACTGGACTACGACCCCAAGTCCGGCCGCACCCGCCCGGATTCAGCCGATCAGCTGATCGCTTTCGTGCGCGAGCAGAACCTGACGGTGGACTGGATTCTGGAAACCCATGCCCATGCCGACCACCTCTCGGCGGCGCCGTACCTGCGCAAGCACCTGGGCGGCAAGATTGCCATCGGCGGCAAGATCACCCAGGTGCAGAACGTGTTCAAGGGCATCTTCCATCTGGAGCCTGAATTCGCCACCAACGGCAGCCAGTTCGACCACCTGTTTGAAGACGGTGACACCTTTGCGATTGGCGCCCTGCAGGCGCAGGCGCTGTCGGTGCCCGGCCACACCCCCGCCTGCATGGCCTACCAGGTGGGTGATGCGGTGTTCGTGGGCGATACGCTCTTCATGCCCGATGTGGGCACTGCGCGCTGCGACTTCCCCGGCGGCAACGCCCATACGCTGTACCAGTCGGTTCGCAAGTTGCTGAGCCTGCCACCCGAGACACGTCTGTTCATGTGCCACGACTACCCACCCGAGGGCCGGGCAGCCCAATGGGAATGCACCGTGGCGGACCAGCGCGCGCGCAACATCCATGTGCACGACGGCGTGAGCGAAGCAGAGTTCGTGGCCATGCGCACTAAGCGTGATGCAGGCCTGGCCATGCCGGTGCTGATCCTGCCTTCTGTGCAGGTCAACATCCGCGCGGGCGAGCTGCCCCCCCCCGAGGCCAATGGCGTCAGCTACCTCAAGATCCCGCTGAACGCGCTGTGATACCTCCCAGGGGCTTCAAAAAAAAACGCATCCCGCCCCAGATCACTGTGCGGGATGTGCACGGCAGCACGCTGCACGGCGGCCAAGCCACAGGACTGCAAGCCTGAATTGGAGGGCCAGCAATTGGACGCGGAGGGCTGACACCGAAGCGCAGCGCCAAATGCCATCAAGCCCTCCCGCGCAGCGCGGAAATGCGGAGCGCTTGTGCCCCGCCCGTCCAACCCTCAGGCGAACAGCTTGGCGAGCGCCAGCCCTGGGTCGTCGGCCCGCATGAAGGCTTCACCCACCAGGAAGGCATGCACGCCCGCATCGCGCATAGTCTTCACATCGGCGGGCTTGAGGATGCCGGACTCGGTCACCAGCAGGCGATCAGAAGGCACATCCTTGAGCATGCCCAAGGTCGTATCGAGCGTAACCTCGAACGTCCGCAGGTTGCGGTTGTTGATGCCCACCAGCGGGGTCTTGAGCTTGAGGGCGCGCTCCAGCTCGGGGCGGTCGTGCACTTCTACCAGCACCGCCATGTCCAGGCTGCGGGCGATGGCTTCAAAGTCGGCCATCTGCGCGTCATCCAGACACGCGGCGATCAGCAGAATGGCATCGGCCCCCATGGCCCGCGATTCATAGATCTGGTACGCATCCACCATGAAATCCTTGCGCAGCACGGGCAGCAAGGTGCTGGCGCGGGCCTGCTTCAGGTAGTCGGGCTGGCCCTGGAAGAACTGCCGATCGGTCAGCACCGACAGGCAAGCCGCACTCACCTTGCCGTCGCCTTCCATGTAGCTCTGGGCAATGTCGGCAGGCTCGAAGTCGGCGCGCAGCACGCCCTTGCTGGGGCTGGCCTTCTTGACCTCGGCAATCACCGCCGCCTGACCCTTGGCGATCTTGGCGCGCAGCGCGCCTTCAAAGTCGCGGGTGAGCACACGGCTCTCGGCATCGGCGCGCATGGCGGGCAGCGGCAGGCGCTTTTTGGCGGCGGCCACTTCTTCGTGCTTGACGGCGACGATTTTGTTGAGGATGTCACTCATGGTTTGCAGCCTTCTTGTCGGGCTCCTCAGAGCCCTGTTTCAGTATGTTGGTGAACACGCGGTGCATCACCACGCCCACCACGATGAACAGCGCCGATACGCCCAGGGCGATCCACAGTCCAGGGTCGCTCCACATGGCTGCCTCAGGCCGCCAGCGCGTGGGTGCGCACCACCAGCGCCTCCAGCTTGGCCTTGGCAGCGCCACTGGCAATCGCCGCGCGTGCTTTGGCGATGCCGTCCTGGATGGACGCCGCCACATTGGCCGCATAGAGCGCTGCCCCGGCGTTCAGACAAACGATGTCGTGCGCAGCGCCGGTCGTGCCACTGAGTACATCCAGCAGCATCTGGCGCGACTGCTCGGGCGTTTCCACTTTCAGCGCCCGGTTGCTCACCATGGGCAGGCCAAAGTCTTCGGGGTGGATTTCGTATTCGGTGATCTGGCCATTCTTCAGCTCGCCCACCAGCGTAGCGGCGCCCAGGCTCACTTCGTCCATGCCGTCGCGGCCGTACACAACCAGCGCGTGTTCGGCGCCCAGGCGCTGCAGCGCGCGCACCTGGATACCGACGAGGTCGGGGTGGAACACACCCATCAAGATGTTGGGCGCGCCTGCCGGGTTGGTCAGCGGCCCCAGGATGTTGAACAGCGTGCGCACGCCCAGCTCCTTGCGCACCGGCGCCACGTTTTTCATGGCGGGGTGGTGGTTGGGCGCAAACATGAAGCCAATACCCACGTCGGCAATGCACCGGGCGATCTGCTCTGGCTGCAGGTGGATGTGGATGCCCAGAGCGTCCATCACATCCGCGCTGCCGCTCTTGCTGGAAACACTGCGCCCACCGTGCTTGCTGACCTTGGCGCCCGCCGCCGCTGCCACAAACATGGAGCAGGTGGAGATGTTGAAGGTGTTGGCACCGTCACCACCCGTGCCCACGATGTCCACCATGTGGGTCGTGTCCTGAACGTGCACCTTGGTGCTGAACTCGCGCATGACCTGCGCGGCGGCGGTGATCTCGCCAATGGTTTCCTTCTTCACGCGCAGGCCGGTGATGATGGCGGCGGTCATGACCGGCGAGAGCTCGCCGTTCATGATGAGTCGCATCAGGTGCAGCATCTCGTCGTGGAAGATTTCGCGGTGTTCAATCGTGCGCTGCAGCGCTTCCTGGGGGGTGATGGGCATGGGGTACCTGCTGGGTGTGGGGTGATGACCGAAACGGTAGCGGCACTCAGGCCCGCTGCTCCAAAAAGTTCTTGAGCATGGCGTGGCCGTGCTCGGTCAAGATGCTTTCGGGGTGGAACTGCACGCCTTCAATCGGCAGCGTCTTATGGCGCACGCCCATGATTTCGCCGTCCTCCGTCCAGGCCGTCACTTCCAGCACCTCGGGGCAGGTGGCGCGCTCGATGGCCAGCGAGTGGTAGCGGTTGACCGTGAACTTTTCAGGCAACCCGGCAAACACGCCCTTCTGCGTGGTGGTGATGACGCTGGTTTTGCCATGCATCAGCTCCTGCGCGCGGATGATGTTGCCCCCAAACGCTGCGCCAATGCTCTGGTGGCCCAAGCACACACCCAGGATGGGCAGCTTGCCCGCAAAGTGCTTGATCGCAGCCACCGAGATGCCGGCCTCGGCCGGTGAGCAGGGGCCGGGCGAAATGACCAGACGATCGAGCTTGCCCGCATTCAGGCGCGCTTCGATCTCGGCCACGGTGATCTCGTCGTTGCGGAACACTTCCACCTCGGCGCCCAGTTCACCAAAGTACTGGACGATGTTGTAGGTGAAGCTGTCGTAGTTATCGACCATCAAGAGTTTCATGCGGCGCTCCCGGCAGTGGCGGGCTCGCGCAGGCGGGCGAACTCGCGGTGTTCATAAGCAATGCAGGCTTCCATGAGGCTGCGGTAGATGGCTTCCATCACATCGGCGTCGCCGCCTTCGGCCAGGGTCCGCTCGCGCACACGGTCCACGATGGCCTGGATGCGGGCTTCGTCGCGCACCTGGGCGGGGTCTTGCTTGATGCGGGCGGCCTGGGTCATGTAGCCCACGCGCTCCACCAGCAGGGGCACCAGCACGTCGTCCAGCGCGTTTACTTCACGGCGCACATCCTGCATCGTGTGGCAGTGTTTGACTTTGTCGATTGCGCGGGTCATTCGAGGCCCTCCTCCACCAGCTCGGCCGCACGCAACAGTGCGCGGGCCTTGTGTTCGGTTTCTTTCCATTCCAGCTCAGGCACAGAATCTGCCACCACGCCAGCGGCCGCCTGCACATACAGGGTGCCGTTCTTGATGATGCCGGTGCGGATGGCAATGGCCACGTCCATGTCGCCCGCATAGCTGAGATACCCGCAAGCGCCACCGTACAGGCCACGCTTGGTGGGTTCGAGCTGGTCGATGAGTTCCATGGCATGCACCTTGGGCGCGCCGGTCAGCGTGCCTGCCGGGAAGGTGGCCTTGAGCACATCCATGCTGGTCATGCCGTCATGCAGGATGCCTTCCACATTGCTCACGATGTGCATCACATGGCTGTAGCGCTCCACCGCAAAGGCCTCGGTCACTTTCACGGTGCCGGTTTTCGCGATGCGGCCGATGTCGTTGCGCGCCAGGTCGATCAGCATCACATGCTCGGCGCGCTCCTTGGGATCGTTGATGAGTTCGACCTCAGCCGCCTTGTCCTTCTCTGGGGTGGCGCCGCGTGGGCGGGTGCCCGCCAAGGGGCGGATGGTGACCTTGGTGCCGTCTTCCGTCTTTTCCTGGCGCACCAGGATCTCGGGGCTGGCGCCCACCACATGGAAGTCGCCAAAGTCGTAGAAGTACATGTAGGGCGATGGGTTCAGCGAACGCAGCGCACGGTACAGCGACAAGGGCGACTCGGTGTAGCGCTTGTGAATGCGCTGGCCGACCTGCACCTGCATGAAGTCACCGGCAGCGATCAGCTCCTTGGCCCGCTCCACAGCGGCCAGGTAATCGGCCTTGGCAAAGTCGCGCTGGGCGGGGTGGCTTTCGGTGGCCTTCACCACCGGGGCGCTCACCGAGTACTTGAGCTGCTCCTTCAAGTCCCGCAGACGCTTCTTGGCCCGGGTGTAGGCCTCAGACTGGGCGGGGTCCGCGTAGACAATGAGGTAGAGCTTGCCCGACAGGTTGTCGATGACGGCCAGCTCCTCGCACTGCAGCAGCAGGATGTCGGGGCAGCCCAGGGTGTCGGGCGGGCAGGTGGATTCGAGTTTCTTCTCGATGTAGCGCACCGCGTCATACCCGAAGTAGCCCGCCAAGCCGCCACAAAAACGCGGCAAGCCGGGGCGCAAAGCCACCTTGAAGCGCTTTTGGTACTCCGCTATGAAGTCCAGCGGATTGCCCGCAGCGGTTTCCACCACTTGGCCGTCGGTCACGACTTCGGTGCGCGCCTCGGCCCCGAAGCCACTGGCGCGCAGCAGGGTGCGCGCAGGCAGACCGATGAAGCTGTAGCGCCCAAAGCGCTCGCCGCCCACCACGGACTCCAGCAGAAAGCTGTGCTTGCCGCCGTCCTTGGTGTGCGCCAGCTTCAGGTACAGCGAGAGCGGGGTTTCCAGGTCCGCAAAGGCCTCGACCATGAGCGGAATACGGTTATAGCCTTCGCTGGCCAGGCTTTTGAATTCAAGTTCTGTGATCACGGGGAGAGCTCCCAGCTGTCGCAGCGCGCATCCCTTGGGCAGTGAAACGGGGGCGCTGCGGTCCATTCAATCGGCCTTGCCGCCTGAATGGGGCAGAGGCCACGGGTGCACGCCGGGCTCAGGCCCAGGTGCCATCAGGCGTTCAAAGCGGCAGGCTGACGCCAGGGCCAGGCTCCCCGGTCGCTGCAACCTGTGATGAACACGTGATGAATGAACATGGGGCCAAAGTGTAGCAAAGGCTCCCGGGGAATTTGTCTGCGGATGACCCCATCACAACAAAACCAACGCCTACCCCATCGAAAACCCTGTTGCACAGGCCTGGCGGTGAAGCAACAATTTGAAACGAACGACCGTTCTTTTTTCGGGAGCTGTAGATGACGATCTTGAAGCGATGGGCTCTGGGCGTGTGCGCCTTCATCCTGGCAGGCAGTGCCTGGAGCCAGGCAGTGACCGTGGCCGACGTGAAGTACGAACCCACCCAGGCGCTGGGGGATAGCACCGTGCAGCTCAACGGAGCCGGTGTGCGCTACAAGGCGGTGTTCAAGGTGTACACCGCCGGCCTATACCTGGAGAAAAAAGCCTCCACCCCACAAGAAGTAGCCAGCCAGCGCGGCCCCAAGCGCCTGAGCATCACCATGCTGCGCGAAATTGACTCGACAGAACTGGGCAAGCTGTTTTCCCGAGGCATGGAAGACAACATGGACCGCGCCGCGTTCTCGCGCATCGTGCCGGGCGTGCTGCGCATGAGCCAGATCTTTTCAGACCACAAAAAGCTGCAGGCGGGCGATCAGTTCATGATCGACTGGATTCCGGGCACCGGCACCGTCATCACCGTGAAGGGCAAAGTCCAGGGCGAGCCCTTCAAGGAGCCTGAATTTTTCAATGCCCTCTTGGGCATCTGGCTGGGCAACCTGCCCGCCGACTTCAAGCTGAAAGACGCCTTGCTGGGCAAGCCTGCCTGACGCGGAGCAGACGCGGCCGGCGCGTCACCGGCGGGCCAGCCAGCGCCCCACTTCTTCCAGCGAATCGACGTACCCGTCGGCATCCACATTGCGCACTGGCTGGCCGTGGTTGTAGCCATAGGTCACCAGCACCACCGGGCAACCGGCGGCGCGTGCCGCCTGCGCGTCATTGCTGGAGTCGCCCAGCATCAGCGTGCTCGCTGCGGAGCTGCCCAGCGCTTCGCAGGTCTTGACCAGGGGCAGCGGGTCGGGCTTTTTGCGCTCGAAGCTGTCACCGCCAAACACGCGTGCAAAAAAACCATCCAGGCCTTTGGCCTGGAGCAGTGGCTGAGCGAACGCCAGCGGCTTGTTGGTCAGGCAAGCCAGCGGCAGGCCCGCCCCCTGCAAGGCTTGCAGCCCCTGCACCACGCCGGGGTACACGGCCGAATGGCTGCCGTTGATTTCCAGGTAGTGGTGCTGGTAGCGGGCCCAGGCTTGCGGAAACAGCGCTTCAATTTTGATAGCTGCCTGCGCTTGTTCCACGGGCGCTAGAACGTGTTTTAGCACCGAACGCAGCAAATGCTCCGAGCCCTTGCCCACCATGTTCTCGGCCTGATCGGCGGCAATGGGGGGCAGGCTCAGATCGCGCAGCATGCGGTTCAATGCTTCGTTGAAGTCACCCATGGTGTCCACCATGGTGCCATCCAGATCGACGATGACGGCGTCTACGCCGCTGGGGTTCAGGGTATTCAGGTTCACAGGAAGAAGGGGCGGAAAGGCGCCAGCACAGCGATGAAAGCGCCTGAATATAGACCAGCGCCAGCACGCCACGGCGCCCCGCCGCGTACGCCCAGGGCAGGCCTCGTCTGACAATGCCCGGCCGCTCAGGCTTTTATGCTTTGCCTTCATTTCCCTGGCTCACTGCAAGGAATCTCCATGAAACGCACCGCATTTTTGACATCCGCCTTTACCGTGACAGCCACCTTGGCCTGCGTCACCGCCCTGGCCCAACCCACGCATGATGCCCGCGCCCGCTACGAAGAAGAACGGCGCGCCTGCATGACCCAAAACACACAGGACTCCCAGGCCACCTGCCTGCGCGAAGCCAGCGCCGCACGCGATGCGGCGGCCAAAGGCCAGTTGAGCAGCCCCGGCACCGCCGCTGAGGCCACCGCCCGTGAGCGCTGCAAGGTTTTTCAGGAGGCCGCCGACCAGGCGGAATGTGTGCGTCGGCTGGAGTCCACCGCCAGTGGCTCCGTCGCAGGCGGCGGGTTGCTGCGCGAATCCGTCACCACCACCTACGAGCCGCGCTGAACTCTGGCACGGCGTGGGGCAGGCTCGGCGCCCGAGCGAAAGCGGGGGCTAACACAGTCCCCGCAGCTCGTTTGGGTGCGTCAGGCCAGCTGAACGCGCATGGCGTCGATCACCGACTTGTAGTCCGGCTTGCCGAAAATCGCGCTACCCGCCACAAAGGTGTCAGCACCGGCATCGGCCACGCGGCGAATGTTGTCGGCCTTGATGCCGCCATCCACTTCCAGGCGAATGTCTTTGCCGCAGGCGTCGATGCGCTTGCGCACGGCTTCGATCTTGCGCAGGGCCGAGTCGATGAAGCTCTGGCCACCAAAGCCGGGGTTCACGCTCATGATGAGGATGAGGTCGATATCGTCAATCACCCAGTCCAGCACATCCAGTGGCTCGGCAGGGTTGAACACCAGACCGGGCTTCACGCCCTTGGACCGGATGGCCTGGATGCTGCGGTGCACGTGGCCCGAGGCATCGGGGTGGAAGCTGATGTAGTCAGCGCCAGCGTCGGCAAAGGCGGCGGCCAGCGCGTCCACCGGCTGGATCATCAGGTGCACATCAATCGGCACCGCCACGCCTGCAGGCGTTTTGGCGTGGGGTTTGAGGGCCTGGCACACCATGGGGCCGAAAGTGAGGTTGGGCACGTAATGGTTGTCCATCACGTCGAAATGGATCCAGTCGGCGCCAGCGGCAATGACATTGCGCACTTCTTCGCCCAGGCGGGCAAAGTCGGCAGAGAGGATGGAGGGGGCGATTTGGAAGGTGCGGCTCATCCCGCGATTGTCGCAAAGCTGGAACGCTGCGGGGTTTTGCCTTGCCCAAGGGCACGCGCTCACACCCCGCACGGTTACCATTCGGCCCATGCCAAAGTACCAGTTTGCGGTGGAAGTTCTGCCCGAATACCTGCCCGAGGAATCGGAGCCAGAACGCGAGGTGTTTGCCTTCGCCTACACCATCACCATCACCAACACGGGCGACGCCCCCGGCCAGCTGATTTCGCGGCACTGGATCATCAGTGACGCCCGCGGCCACACCGAAGAGGTCAAAGGCCTGGGCGTGGTGGGGCAACAGCCCCTGCTCAAGCCGGGTGAAGCCTTCCAGTACACCAGCGGGTGCCGCCTGCGCACGGCCAGCGGCACCATGCACGGCACATTCCACTGCGTGGCCGAAGACGGCGAATCTTTCGCCACGCCCGTTCCCCTGTTTGTGCTGGAGGCGATTCACCACAGCTCCACAGGCGAGCCCCTGAACGGAAGGGTACTGCATTGAGCCGCCCCACCGACCTGGCGCGCCTGCTGGCGGAACTGGACCCCGAGGCCGACCTTCCCCACCGCCACCTCTGGCTCATCCATTTGCTGGAATGGGTGCGCGGCGACCGCGACTCCGTGCCCGGCGCCACGGCCAGACTGCAGCTTTTTCTGGATGCGGTCGAAGCCCGGCCAGAGCTGCGCGCGCGCCTGCAGGCTTGGTGGGCGCAGCTGGTGGACACGGTAGATATCACCACCTTGCTGGCCGACTTCGGCTTTGCGCCACGCACCGCTTTTGTGAGCGAGCTGGCGGCGCGCCTGCGCACCAAGTGGCTGCCGGGCACGCCGGACACGATCGATGCGTCTGAACTGTTCGTGCTGGCAGTGCCCCATGAATTTGACGCGCAATGGATGGCCGCGCTGGACGAAGCACAGCTCAACCGCCTGGCCGCCCTGCTGGTGCCGCCGGGCGAGGAAAGCGGCCTCTCGCTGTGGCGCCACGCGCTGCTCAACGCCATCACCTACTGCGCGGGGCAAATCCTCTCGACCGGGTTTGCCCCGGAACTGCGCCTTCGCATGAGCGAAGAGGCGCGCGAAGCCCAGCCCTTCCATGCGCTGATCCGCGACGTGGAGAGCCTGCGCGTGGAAGTGCTGCACGCCTTGCGCACCCCCGACCGGCTCAACGAAGCCGCTCAGCGCCTGCGTGAGCGGCTAGAGGCCTGCCGCGCCGCCACGGCCACGGTTTACACGCACTTTGAAGACAACGGCATCTCCGTCGGGCTGGTGTTCCTCCTGCGCCAGCTGCGCGAACGCATCGTGCGCGTGCGGCTGCTGCTCGACTGTCTGCTGTCGCCCAAGCCCGCCCTGGCGGCCGCCAAGCTGATGTCTTCGCTGGTGCAGGTGGGCCAGGAGCGGCGCAGTCTGCGCGCGCTGTTCGCCTCCAACTCCTCGCTGGTCGCGGCCAAGGTGGCCGAGCGCAGCGCTGAAACGGGCGAGCACTACATCACCCGCACGCCAGCCGAATACCGCTCCATGGTCCACAAGGCAGCGGGCGGCGGGCTGGTGATTGCTTTCACCACGCTGATCAAGTTTGGCTTGTATGCCCTGGCGCTGTCGGCCTTCTGGGCGGGTTTCTGGGCGGGTGTGAACTATGCGGTGAGCTTTGTGCTGGTGCAGTTGCTGCATTTCACGGTGGCCACCAAGCAGCCAGCCATGACCGCCCCGGCCATGGCGGCCAAGCTCAAAGAACTGGGCTCCGGCGACGCCATCGAGTCGTTTGTGGACGAGATCACCCATCTGGTGCGATCGCAGGTGGCCGCGGTGCTGGGCAACGTGCTGGTGGTGATGCCTGTGGTGCTGGGCATTGCACTGCTCATGCTCCACACCCTGGGCACACCGCCCATCTCTGAAAAGCAGGCGCTGCACGTGCTGGAGTCACTGCACCTGCTGGGCCCATCGGTGTTTTTTGCCGCCTTCACGGGGGTGCTGCTGTTTGCCTCCAGCATCATTGCCGGGTGGACGGAAAACTGGTTCGTGCTGGCGCGCATGGACTCGGCCATTCAATACAACCCACGCATCACCCGCCTGCTGGGCACTGCGCGCGCGGCACGCTGGGCGCACTTCCTGCGCGAGAACATCTCGGGCTTTGCGGCCAATATTTCGCTGGGGTTCATGCTGGGCCTGGTGCCCGTGATTGCCACCTTCTTCGGCCTGGGGCTGGATGTGCGCCACATCACCTTGTCGGCGGGCCAGATTGCCGCTGCCTGCGCCACGCTAGGGCTGGATGTATTGCACCAGCCCGGCTTCTGGTGGGCAGTTGCCACGTTGCCCTTGCTGGGGGCGTTCAACGTGGGGGTGAGCTTCTACCTGGCATTCAATCTGGCCATGCGCGCCCGCAACGTCAGCGGCGTGGATCGCTCGCGCATTTATGCAGCGATCCGGGCCCGCCTGCGCAGCGCACCTTTGAGCTTTTTCCGACCTGAACGCGCACGGGCTGCCTGAGAGTCTTCTCTGCGTGCCCGCGCGTTTTGACACCGCCAGGACACCGGTGGCGACAGACGAAACTGTCCTACACACACATCCTGTTGCAACCCGTAGAGTCTGGCGGTACGTCAAAAAACGTCTCTGTGAACGCTCTGAAGGGAGTTGCTTGAATGCGCCGCTGACCTTTGCTGATGCAAAGAGCGGTTGATCCGCGCGGCGGGTATCTGGTACGGTCGGGTGGTTGAGCGCCCCCTGCGTTCGGTCGCAGACTCGTCCCAGAGTCCTGTTGGCTCGTTGGCCCGTGTGCAGTTTTTGCCCCCAGCTTGCCTGTGACCGAACCCTTTTGCAGGACATGAGCCTGCAGGGCTTGCCGGGGGTCGCACAAGCGCCAGCCGCCGCGCTGGATGCACCACCGCTCGCCCCGCCCATGCATGCACCGCAGGTGCAGCGCCCCGCTTGCACTGCAATGGGCGCACCAAGGCACCGGGCGTTTTGTTCCACCTCCGGGCCGCAGGCCCGTTTCCACCCGAGGTCACCACCACATGAATGAACTTATGAGTTTTTGGGCCCAGTGGCTCAGGCCATCGGCGGGACTGCCCACCGTGCAGTGGTCACTGCTGCTGGCGGTTGCTGCCATGGCGGGCTACCTCATCCAGCGCCACACGGGCCTGCCCAAGGTGCTGGGCTATTCGCTGGTGGGCACAGCCGCCGGGCTGGCCGGCTTCAGCGGCGCGGTGTGGCCTTTGCAGGGCATTGGCCTGTTCCTGCTGGAGCTGGGCATTGCGCTGGTGCTGTTTGAATGCGGTGGCCGTATCTCGCTGCGGTGGTTCCGCCACAACCCCATGGTGCTGGTGCAAAGCATTGCCGAGTCGGCCCTGACGTACTTTGCCGTGTATGCGGTGCTGTTGTGGCTGGATCAGCCCACCCAGGTGGCCGGGCCGCTGGCCCTGGTGGCGCTGGCGGCTTCGCCCGCCGTGCTGACACGCGTGGTGGCCGACACCCGCGCCGCCGGGCCGGTGACGGAACGCGCCGTGGTGTTGGCCACGTTGTCCACGCTGTACGCGCTCACGCTGGGCTCCGCCTGGTCCGAGCAGATGAACCGGCAAAGCGCCACCTTGCTGGATGCGATTTCGCCCGCCGTGGTGGTGCTGGGCGTGTCCATTCTGGTCGCGGCCGTGCTCACGCTGGTGCTGCGCACTGCACTGCGCTTCATGAGCCCCACCAGCGAAAACACCTCGATGCTGCTGCTCACGCTCATCGCCGCGGGCTCCACCGTGGCCTCGCACATGGGTGGCTCGGCGCCGCTGGCAGCGCTGCTGGCGGGCATCCTGCTCAAGCAATTGAACCCCCGGCCCTGGGCCTGGCCACGGCAGCTGGGAAACGCCTCATCGCTGCTGACCATGCTGATGTTTGTACTGGTGTCCACCGTGGCCGCGCAGGCAGACTGGAG
Source organism: uncultured Acidovorax sp. (assembly GCF_964021665.1). NCBI lineage: Bacteria > Pseudomonadati > Pseudomonadota > Betaproteobacteria > Burkholderiales > Comamonadaceae > Acidovorax > uncultured Acidovorax sp. The sequence continues at coordinate 18,007 of NZ_CAXIAK010000013.1, read as the reverse complement.
CGGCCCCGTGGCCGGCGCCGTGCTGGCCCTGATTGCTGCACGCCTGATTGCCAAAGCCGTTGGCGTGGGCCTGGGCAACGTGGGCAGCGGCGCCAGCTGGCGCCAGGCGCTGTGGGCGGGCTGCGCGATGACGCCCATGTCCTCCATCGCGCTGCTGATTGCATCGCAGTTTGTGGTGGCTTCGCCCTCCACCGGCTACCAGATTGCCAGCGTGGCGCTGCCCGCCATCTTGCTGATGGAAGTGCTGGGCGCCGTGATTGCCACCGTGGCCATCTACCGTGCGGGCGAAAGCTCGAAACCCTGGGCACCGCTGCTGCGCGGTGGCCGCAACGGAGAATCGAATGAGTCTTGAAGCCTTCCACCATTCCGAGCCGCTAACGCTGGGCGTTGAGCTGGAGTTGCAGCTGGTCAACACCAACGACTACGACCTGGCCCCGTATGCGGAAGACATGCTGCGCCTGATGAAGAAAACCCCGCTGCCCGGCAGCGTGGTGCCTGAGATGACGAACAGCATGATCGAAATCTCCACGGGCATCTGCCACTCGGCCAGCGAAGTGGTGGGGCAGCTCACCCCCATCCGCGATGCGCTGGTCAAAAGCGCCGACAAGCTCAACATCGCCGTGGTGGGCGGCGGTACGCACCCGTTTCAGCAGTGGCACGAGCGCCGCATCTACGACAAGCCCCGCTTTCGCGAGCTGTCGGAGCTGTACGGCTACCTCTCCAAGCAGTTCACCATCTTTGGCCAGCACGTGCACATTGGCTGCCCCAGTGCCAACGCGGCCCTGCTCATGCTGCACCGCATGAGCCGCTACATCCCGCACTTCATCGCGCTGTCGGCCTCCAGCCCCTACGTGCAGGGGCAAGACACGGCGTTTGATTCGGCTCGGCTCAACTCGGTGTTCGCCTTCCCGCTGTCGGGACGTGCGCCGTTTGCTTTGACGTGGGAAGACTTCACCGCCTACTTCGACAAGATGACCCGCACCGGGGTGGTCAAGAGCATGAAGGACTTCTACTGGGACATTCGCCCCAAGCCCGAGTTCGGCACCATCGAAATCCGCGTGTTCGACACCCCGCTCACCATCGAACGGGCCGCCGCCCTGGCGGGCTACGTGCAGTCGCTGGGCGCCTGGTTCCTGGCCGACGAGCCCTTCATGCCGCAGGAAGACGACTACCTCGTCTACACCTACAACCGCTTCCAGGCCTGCCGCTTCGGCATGGAGGCGGTGTACGTGGACCCCGCGACGGGCGACCACATGCCGCTGCGCGAACATATCCTGATGACCATGGACAAGATCGCCGGCCACGCTGCGGCGCACGGCGCCTCGAACGCCCTGCACCTGCTGCGCACCGACACCCAGGCCGGCCAGAACGATGCCCGCTGGCTGCGCGACCGCCAGCGCCAGGAACAGTTGCTGGCCGAGGTCAGCCGCCAGGCAGCGCAGCGCTTTCGCGGCGCGCCTGTCTGAGCAGGCCGCCCCAACCCGCCGACAATCAGGTCATGGGTGAATTTGACCTGATTGCGCGCTATTTCACGCGCCCCGTTCGCCACGCCGCCTTGGGCGTGGGCGACGACTGCGCCTTGCTGGCCCCGCGCCCCGGCATGCAACTGGCCATCAGCAGCGACATGCTGGTCGAAGGCCGCCACTTCTTTGCCGACGTGGACCCCGAGGCCCTGGGCCACAAGGCCCTGGCCGTCAACCTGTCGGACCTGGCGGCCTGTGGGGCCAAGCCGCTGGCCTTCACGCTGGCACTGGCGCTGCCACGGGTCGATGAAAGCTGGCTGGCTGGTTTTTCCAAAGGCTTGCTGGCGCTGGCCGATGCGCACGGCTGCGAGCTGGTGGGCGGTGACACCACGCAGGGCCCGCTGAACATCTGCATCACTGTGTTTGGCGAGGTGCCTGCAGGCCAGGCCCTGCTGCGCAGCGGCGCGCGCGCGGGTGATGACATCTACGTGAGCGGCACGCTGGGCGATGCACGCCTGGCGCTCGAAGCCCTGCTGGGCCACATCCACCTGCCCGATGAGCTGCTGGCCCAGGCCCGCCAGCGGCTGGAGCGCCCCACGCCCCGCGTGGCGCTGGGCCTGGCGCTGCGCGGCATTGCCAGCAGCGCCATGGACGTGAGCGACGGCCTGCTGGGCGACTTTGGACACATCCTCAAAGCATCTGGCGTGGGCGCCTGCATCCGCACCGATGAAACTATCAAATTGATAGCTGCAGGCGCTTACCTATCAAGCGCTACAGGCAAAATTGACCAAAAACTTCTGCAGCAATGCACCCTGGCGGGGGGCGACGACTACGAGCTGCTGTTCACTGCCCCGCCCCAGCACCAAGCCGCCGTGGCCGCCGCTGCTGCGCAAAGCCAGACCGCTGTGACCTGCATTGGTCAGGTGGAAGCTGCACCGGGCTTGCGGCTGGTGGATGCACAAGGCATGCCGGTAGAAAACCGCTTCGCCTCGTTTGACCACTTTGCCTGACAGCCAGAGTACCCCGTGGGAGCCCCCGAAAGAAGGCGTCCCGTTCAGCGCATCTGGAACAGCTCCTGGTGAAAGCGCCCCTGCCCGCGCCCCAGGCGCTGCATGGCGCTGCGCAGCGCCTGCCCAAAGCGCTGCGGCCCGCAGAACCACACGCTGGCCTGGGGCCCGGCGCTGGCCAGCAATGTATCGGCGGCCACCTTCCCGGTGACGTCGCTGTGGTGGATGTGCAGCGTCACGCTGGGCAACTGCGCGCACAGCTGCTGCATGCGCTCGGCAAACACGGCCTCTTGGGCGTTGCGCACGCAGTAGTGCAGTTGCACCAACGGGGCCTGGGCCGGGTTGGCCACCAGCGATTCCAGCCAGGCCGCAAACGGCGTGGCGCCAATGCCTGCGGCCACCCACACCTGCTCGGGCGCACGGTCCTGGCGGAAGTCGAAGCGCCCGTAAGGCCCTTCCACCCACACCTGCTGGCCCACGGCCACCTGCTGCGCCAGTCGCGCGGTGTAGTCGCCCAGCGCCTTGATGGCAAAGCGCAGGCGGCCGTCGCCGGTATCGGCGTTGACCAGCGTGAAGGGGTGGTGACCTTCGCCCGTCTGCAACGTCAAGAACACAAACTGCCCGGCCCGGTGCTTCCAGGCGCCTTGCACCCGGCATTCCAGCTCTACCACCCCACTGGGGTGCACCTGCACATCCACCACCTTTGCAGCGTGGCGGCGGCTGCTGCCAATGCGCCCGGCCAGCGAACGCACTGCGCACAGCACCCCCACCAGCGAGGCCGCGGCCACAAAGGCGCCCGCAGGCTGCGCCCACCAGGCGGGCGGCACCAGCACCACCGCATGAAACGCCAGCACCAGGTACACCCCAGCCAGCAGTTTGTGCAGATAGCGCCAGACGTGGTACGGAAACCGCTGCCACAGCGTGATGACCAGCATGGCGGCCAGGAACCATACCGCCCATTCGCCCATGTCTTCCGCCAGATGGCGGAAGGTGTTGAGCCACCAGTCTGCGCGCGGAGCCCGCACCGGGCGGCCCACCAGCGTGATCAGCAGGTCTTTGGACAGCTGCGTGCCGTAATGCAGCAGCGACAGCACGATGGCGCCAATGCCCGCCCACTTGTGCAGGCGGTAGATCTTGTCCATGCCGCCCAGGGGACGCTCCAGCCACACCGGGCGCAGCGACAGCACCATGATGAGCGACATCAACGCCCAAGCCCCCAGCCCGGTGAGCAGCAGGATCTGGTTGCGCCACCACCAGACATTCATGGCCGGGTCTTGCCACGGCACCGTCATCGCCCACAACAACACCGCCAGCGCCAGCGTGCTTCCCAGAACCTTCTTCATCATCGACCCTGTATTTGTTTTATGAGACTTCTCACGATAGCCCTGGGGGATGAAGGGCGCCTTAACCCGACATAAACAAGCCGTAAAGATGGGCAGCGCCGCGCCCTCTCGCTGCTAGGATTCGCCCACCCCAACACCCCGCACGCCCTGCGCTGCGCTACCGGAGCCCCACCGTGAAGCCATCCCTGCGCCCTCTTGCCTCCACCACCGCCGTTGCGCTGGCCGCTGCATGGGCGGCTGCGGCCAGCCCGGCCCTGGCGCAAGACACTGCCTCGCCAGTGACTTCGCGGATTGCCCGCGTCACCGTGTACCCCGGCAGCGCCACGGTCGAGCGCGTGGCCAAGGTGCCCGCCGGTGCGCGCAGCATCACGCTGGGCTGCCTGCCTGCGTCGCTCGATGCGCAAAGCCTGCAGATCCACGCCGACGCCGCCGTGCGCGTGGGCGAATTCAATGTACGTACCGAAGACCGCGACGTGGTGGCCGCCTGCGCCAGCCCGCTGGATGGCCGCATCCGCGAGCTGGAAGACCAGATCGCCGCCGTGAAGGCCGAAGCCGCTTCGCTGCAACTGGTCGATGGCTACCTGAAGAGCGTGGCTACCGCAGGCGCTGGCAGCGAAACGCCTGGCGGCCGCCTGCAAGCAGCCACACCCGCACAGATCGCTGCCACCGCCGACGCGCTGCGCAAGTCGGCGCACGAATCACAAACCCGCGCGCACCAGTTGCAGCGCAAGCAAGAGGCACTGGAGCTGGCCCTCAAGCCCCTGACCGCAGAACGCGAACGCACAGCCAGCCAGCGCGCGCAGGTGGTCTCCGTCACCGTGACACTGGCCACCGACCGCGAAGCCGAGCTGCGCCTGTCTTACCAGGTGCGCGGCACCGGCTGGCAGCCCACCTACCGCGCCACTCTCGATGCCGCCAAACCCAGCGTGCTGCTGGAACGCCAAGCCCTGGTGGCCCAAAACAGTGGCGAGGACTGGAGCAACGTGCAACTCACCCTCTCCACCGGCCAGCCCGGCCGCACCACCCAGGGCCGCCTGCCCCGCCCGTGGACGCTGGACATTGCACCGCCCACCCCCAAGGCCGCCCCGGTGCCCGCGATGGCCATGGCAGCCCCTGCCCCCGCATCACCCCTGGCGCGCCGCAATGTGGCCGAAGACGCCCTGCCCAGCTTTGAAGTGACCAGCACCGACAAAGCCTTTGCCACCGAATTTGCCGTGCCGCAGCGCATCACCGTGCCCTCCAACGGCCAGCGCGTGACACTGGCCCTGGGCAGCCACACCGCGCCCGCCACCCTCATCACGCGCACCGCGCCTGCCATGGAAGAAGCCGCCTACCTCGTGGCAGAGCTGGCCCCGCCCCCGGGCGTGTGGCCGGTGGGCCATGCCAACCTGTACCGCGACGGCGCTTTCGTAGGCACGGGCCGCATCGACTTTGCTGCGGCCACCAGCGCCAATGGCACCAGCAGCCTGGCCTTTGGGCGCGACGAGCTGGTCACCGTGCGCGCCGAGCCCGTGCAGGATTTGACGGGCAGCGCAGGCTTCACCGGCTCGCGCGTGGAGCGCCGCACCCGCCGCGCCTACACCGTGGAAAACCGCCACAAAACACCCGTCACGCTGCAAGTGCTGCACGCCGCGCCCCAGTCGCGCAACGAGAAGATCGAGGTCGAATCAAGTTACCAGCCCCAGCCCACCGACCTGGCCTGGAACCGCAACCCCGGCACCGTGGCCTGGCAGCAGCCGCTGGCCGCCGGGGCCACTGCGCAGTTCAGCGCAGAACACACCATCCGCTACGCCAAAGACCTGGACGTACAGGAACGCCAATGACCTTCGCTTCCCCGACTTCTGCAGCAGCAGCCCCTGGCGTGGCCGCCCCCCGGCGCGCCAGCGCCGCCTTCATGCTGGCACACCCGGCCCACGCCATTGCGCTGGGCTTTGGCTCCGGCCTCTCGCCGTTCGCCCCCGGCACCGTGGGCACGCTGTGGGGCTGGATGTCGTTCCTGGTGCTCATGCCCTGGCTCAGTGCCACACAAATGGGCCTGCTGATCGCGGGTGGCGCGCTGGTGGGCTGGTGGGCCTGCACCACCACCGCCCGCAACCTGCGTGTGGCCGACCCCGGCGCCATCGTGTGGGACGAGATCGTGGCCTTCTGGCTCGTGCTGTGGCTGGCCATGCCCATGGGCCTCATGGGCCAGATCGTGGCTTTTGCCCTGTTCCGCTTTTTTGACGCCGCCAAGCCCGGCCCCGTGGGGTGGGCTGACAGCCTGTTCAAAGGCTTTGGCTGGCGCGGTGGCTGGGGCATTCTGTTTGATGACTTTGTGGCCGCCTTCTGCACGCTGCTGGCGATTGCGCTGTGGAGGTTCTTCGCATGAACCCCGCAGCACCCACCACCGCCCAATCACTATCAAAAAGTGAGCTGCCAGCGCTTACAAATCAAGCGCTGGAGGCCAATTTGATTCAAATCTCCACCACCCTGCTGGCCCGTGGCTGGATGCTGGCCACCGCCGAAAGCTGCACCGGCGGCATGATCTCCGCAGCCTGCACCGACCTGGCAGGCTCCAGCCAGTGGTTCGAGCGCGGCTTCGTGACTTATTCCAACGAGGCCAAGGCCGAGATGCTCGCGGTGCCCCCTGGTCTGATTGAGGAGCATGGCGCCGTGAGCGAGCCCGTGGCGCGCGCCATGGCCGATGGCGCCCTCGCCCACTCGCGCGCGCAAGTCAGCCTGGCCGTGACGGGCGTTGCAGGCCCCACGGGCGGCACCAAGGCCAAACCGGTGGGCACCGTGTGGTTTGCCTGGTGCGTGGGAGGCGAAACCCACAGCGAGATGCAGCACTTTGCCGGGGACCGCGCCGCAGTCCGGGTGGCGACGGTGCGGTATGCGCTGAAGCGATTGTTGAGCCTGCTGCCAGCGTAACCTGCAACTCAGACGCCCAGCCTTCTTGGCAGCGGCTCTGACGCCCACTGTCATCCACAAGACAGGGCCCTGCCCGCCAATTGCCACAACATACCGCCATGACGACCACACCTTCCTGGTTTGACGGCTTCGCCGCCCAACACATCACCACCTCAGGCGCGAAGATTTTTGTACGCACTGGCGGCACTGTGGGCGCCCCGCCGCTGCTGTTGCTGCACGGCTTTCCACAAACGCATGCGATGTGGCACCGCGTGGCGCAGCAGCTGGCGCGCGATTACTTGCTGGTGCTGCCCGATCTGCGCGGCTATGGCGATTCATCCCACGCCCCGGGGTTGCCTGACCACAGCAACTACAGCAAACGCGCCATGGCACAGGACATGGCCGAGGTGATGACCGCACTGGGCCACGACACCTTCTACCTTTGCGGCCATGACCGGGGCGGCCGTGTGGCCCACCGCCTGGCGCTGGACCACGCCGCGCGCGTGAAGAAGCTGTGCGTGATCGACATCGCCCCCACGCTCGACATGTACGCGCGCACCGACATGGAGTTTGCGCGCGCCTACTACCACTGGTTCCACCTGATCCAGCCCGCGCCGCTGCCCGAGACCATGATCGGCAGCAACGCCCGCGCTTACCTGCACGCCAAGCTGGGCGGCTGGGGCAGCGCAGGCCTGGCCCATATCGAGCCCCCAGCGCTGGCCGAGTACGAACGCTGCTTTTGCACGCCCGAAGCCATCCATGCTGCCTGCGAGGACTACCGCGCCAGCGCGGGCATCGACCTGGAGCACGACCGCGAAAGCCGTGCGCGCGGCGAGAAGATCGCGTGCGACACCCTGGCAATCTGGGGCGCGACCGGCGTAGTGCACCGGCTGTTTGAAACGCTGGCGCTGTGGCAGGCGCAGTGCGCGGGGTTGGTGAGTGGGCAGGCAGTGCCTGCGGGGCATTTCATTCCCGAGGAATTGCCCAGCGAAACGGCACAAGCCCTGCGCAACTTCATGTATTGAAAGCGCCTGAGGCCGGGGACGGGACTGATGCCCCTAGCATTTTTCCTCAGCGAACATCGCGCTCCACCGTACCGGCTCCGCATCACCACACCTGAGAAGAAACCCCATGCACCCCAACGCCCAGACCCTGCAACGCTTCTACACCGCCTTTGCCCAGCTCGACCATGCCACCATGGCGGCCTGCTATGCACCCGACGCTACGTTTGAGGACGAAGCGTTTTCGCTCAAAGGCCGCGACCAGGTGGGCGGCATGTGGCGCATGCTGTGCACTGCCACAAAGAAGCCCGGCGCCGCCGAGCACTGGAAGCTGGAGTTCAGCGGCATCGAAGCCGATGCCAAAAGCGGCAAGGCGCACTGGGAGGCGCACTACCTCTTCAGCGCCACCGGACGCAAGGTGCACAACATCATCGACGGCACCTTCACCTTCACACCCGAAGGACTGATCGCCACCCACCGCGACCGTTTCAACTTCTGGCGCTGGGCGCGGCAGGCACTGGGTGCGCCGGGGCTGCTGCTGGGCTGGTCGCCCTCACTCAAGCGCAAGGTGCGCAACACCGCAGCGGGGAACTTGAAGAAGTTTCTGGCGCAAGCCTGAACCTGCACCAGCTGGCGAACACGACCCACGCACAAGGAGGTGCCATGCAGGTGCAAGGCCAATGCCATTGCGGCGCAATCGCCTACGAAGCGCAGGTGGACCCTGGCACTGCGACGGTGTGCCATTGCACGGATTGCCAAGCGCATTCCGGCTCCGCCTTTCGTACCAACATCCCGGCCCCGGCGGCAGGCTTTCGGCTCACCCGCGGCACACCCCGCACGTACATCAAGACGGCGGCCAGCGGCAACCGGCGTGTGCTGGCCTTCTGCGACGTCTGCGGAAGCGCACTGTATGCCTGCGCGGCGGACAATCCGCAGACCTATTCCCTGCGGCTCGGAACCATCACGCAAAGGCACGAGCTGGGCACGCCGCAGCGCCAGATCTGGACGCGGCGCCGCCTTGCGTGGGTCACCTTGCCAGAAGACATCGACACGTTCGACGGACAGCCGTAGCGCCCCTGGCAACAGGAGGCTGAGAGAAAAGCGCGGGCCTATCAGCCTCCCGCGCACTGGCTACAAGCGCAACCAGCTATCAAAAATGTAGTACCAGAGGTTATGCCCCGTGGCACTTCTTGTACTTCTTGCCGCTGCCGCAGTGGCAAGGATCGTTGCGGCCGGGCTCGGGGGCCTTGCGCAAGGTTTCCACACGCGGGCCCATGCTCTTCCACAGCTGGCGCAGGTCATACACGGCCCAGATGGCTTCGCCGAAGGCTTCCACGCGCGCCTGGCTGGTGCTGGGTGGGCCGTCTTCGTTGTACATGCAGACTTCGGGCTTGCCGGTGTCGTCTTCGGTCAGCGCGACGATGCTGTCCAGCGCATCGTCCAGCCACTGGGCGGCTTCCTTGTCGCGGGGGGCGGCCCAGTCTTCGGGCCAGTTCTCCACCGCGAACATGAACCCAAGAGCCCACACCTGGCCGAAGGAGGGGATTTCCTGGCCTTCCATTTCAGCACGCTCGGCTTCGGGCAGGCTGGCCACAGCGCCGCGCATGTCCATCGCTTCGGGCTGGAAGGTGCGCTCATCGTCCAGCGTCTTCACGTCAGCGTCGAGCTGGGTCACGATCTCGTTCCAGCGGCGGTCCCACAGCTCCAGAAAGCGCGCTTGCTGGGCAGCATCGGCAAAGGCGGGCAGCAGCGGCAGCGGCTCGCCTTCGGCCACTTCCAGCTCGGCACCGTCGCCCAGCAGCATGGGCAGGTATTCGGCGGGGGCGATGGGGCGGCGGCTGCAGATCACGGCCGTCATGAAGCCATCGCAGAACTCCCACTGCGGGATTTCTTCGCCACGCGTGCGCAGGTCGTCCAGCAGGTTGTCGAGCTCTTCCAGCTCGGCAGCCGTCAAGCCCAGCGCCGGGGCGGCAGCCGAGGAAGCGGTGGTCAGTTCAGCATCGCCCTGGGGCGCAGTGGATTCGGTGGGATTCATGGGTGGGCTCCGATAGGGCGAAGGGGCAGGCGGGGTGCGCTGGGCCTTGCAGGCGCGCCAGCGTGGTGGCGCAGCGCCGAGGCCGCGAGTTTATCCGGCAGCCCACCCCACGGCCAGCCCACGGCCGCGACAGCGGCACAATAGCGCCCTTGCCCACCGGTGCCCTGAGAACCTTTTCAAAGAGCCTGTGCCCCCGTTTTCAGGCCCGCACCGTGGTGCAGCCGTGCCCTGCGCTTTCATGAATTTGCCCACCATCACCCCGCCCGCTGACGCGCCCCAGCCGCCTGTGGACTATGCCGCCTACCTGGCCCGCCAGCTGGCCGTGCAGCAGTTCAACGTGGCCAGCTACCGCCTGGGCGATGAGCAGGTGTGGGTGAAAAAAGCCAACACGCCCCATGGCATGGCGCGCTACCGGGTGCTGGGTGCGCTGGCCACGCTGTTTGGTCTGCCGGTGCTGATCCCGGTGCCCAACCTGGGCGGCCACACGGCCATTGCCACCGAAGTGCAGCGGCTGCGCGATCTGGCCGCACGCGGGCTGCGCGTGCCCACCGTGCTGGCAGCGCAGGAAGACGGTTTCATCATGCGCCACCTGGGGCGGCCGGCAGAACAGACGCCCTCGCTCGGCAACGAGATCGAGGCCGCCGTGCCCGCAGGCCCCGAAGCCGTGCTGCGCCTGTGGCTGCAAGGGCTGCGCGCGATAGAGCTGGTGCACAACCAGGGCACCTGCCTGAGCCAGGCCTTTGCCCGCAACCTGGTGCGCTGCCCCGACGGGGTGGTGGGCTACATCGACTTTGAAGACGACCCCACGGCGGTGCTGCCCCTGCCGCTGTGCCATGGCCGCGATGCACTGTGCTACGCCCATTCCACCGCCATCTACCTGCGCCAGTGCGGCGCGCTGGAAGATGCCCGCCCGCTGTGGGCGCAGTGGCTACAGGCCCGTGGCCCGGCGCTGCAAGAGGTAATGGAGCAGACCATGCACCGCATGCGTTTTGCCCGCCACCTGCCCCAAAGCCGCAAGCTGGGGCGTGATGTGCAGCGGGTGCGGGCGGCGTACGATTTGCTGCGCCCCTGACATGCGCCCACGGGCAGCGCACCCTCTGGGGTGCCCGCAATCGTGGAAGAAACATCGGGAGCAAAAGCGAAAAGGCAAAAGGCCAGACGCGGTACGCGCGCCGGTCTGAGCTGCCGAGTCGGCTTTGGCTGACAGATGCGGGGTGGGCGCATCCCCTATGGTTCAGCCAGCTGCTTCGCACCCTTATTTTTCTACCGTTATATGCCAGACACCACTCGTGCGACAGCCCTGACCGACACGGCGGCTGCCCCTGTAGCCGCGCCGCAACCCACCCCAAAAGCCCGTCGCCGACGCCCGCCCACGCTCTCCTGGTCTGCCTGGAAGCAGTTCATGAGCGTGGCTCGCCCCTACTGGCTGGGCGACCAGAAACGCATGGCCTGGGGGCTGCTGGCCCTGCTGGTCGGCCTGATGGTGCTGGAGACCCAGCTCGCCGTGATGCTGATCGACAAGACCGGCGAACTCACATCGGCCCTGGCCGCCAAGCAGGTGGACCGCTTCTGGGACGCGGTGCGCGCCAGCCTGATGGTGGTGGCAGTGGCGGTGCCGGTGTACGCCTTCTACTACTACATGCGCGATGCGTTCTCCAACCACTGGCGCCGCTGGCTCACGCACCGGTTTCTGGATGGCTACCTGAGCGAGCGCAAGTACTACGACATCGGCAACGCCCGGGACATCGACAACCCCGACCAGCGCATCAGCGAAGACATCAACACCTTCACCGGCCGCTCCACGCACTTCCTGCTCATCTTCCTGGGCTCGCTGATGCAGCTGGTCGCGTTCAGCGCGGTGCTGTGGTCCATCTCGCACACGCTGGTGGCGTTTTTGGCGGTGTACGCACTGCTGGGCACCTTTGGCGCGCTGTACCTGTTCGGGGCGCCACTCATCCGGCTCAATTTCTGGCAGATCCGGCGCGAGGCCGACTTCCGCTTCGGCCTGATGCGCCTGCGAGAAAACGCCGAGTCCATTGCCTTCTACCGGGGCGAGCCCCAGGAGCGCGCCCAGCTCAACCAACGGTTCGAGGCCGTGTTCAGCAACTTTGCCAAGCTGATCAAGAAGCAACGCTCGCTCAACCTGTACCAGCGCGGGTTCAGCCAGCTCACGCTGGTGCTGCCTGCCATCATCCTGGCCAACGACGTGCTCAGTGGCGAGCTGGAGGTGGGGCGCGCCATCCAGGCGGCGGGCGCTTTTGCGGCGGTGCTGGCCGCTGTGTCGCTGATCGTGGACAACTTCGAAAGCCTCAGCCGCTTCGTTGCCGGGATTGACCGCCTGCACGCCCTGTCGCAGGTCGTGCTCAAAACACCTGCGGCACCAACGCCCTGGGCGGAACCGCCTACCCGCGAGGACGCAGCCCCGGCACCCCACGATGGCGCCCAGATCATCACCCGCGAGGGCGACACCCTGGCCCTGGAGGGGCTGACGCTGCACACGCCGCAGTTTGGCCGTCTGCTCGTGCAGGACCTTTCCCTCACCCTGGCAGCCGGAGACGCCCTGCTCATCACCGGCCCCAGCGGCTGCGGCAAAAGCTCGCTGCTGCGCGCGATGGCAGGGCTGTGGCGCTCAGGCCAGGGCACCGTGCAGCACCCGCCCCTTGCAGACATGTTCTTCCTGCCGCAGCGCCCCTATCTGCAGCCCGATACCCTGCGCAGCCAGATCATCTATCCCAGCCAGGCCACAGAGCTGACTGACGACCAGTTGCTGGAACTGCTCGATGAGGTGCAGCTGGGCTCGCTGGCTGAACGCGTGGGTGGGCTCGATGCGTCGCACGACTGGGAAAAGCTGCTGTCCACCGGCGAGCAGCAACGCCTGGCGTTTGCACGGGTACTGGCCCGCACGCCCCGCATCGTCATCCTGGACGAGGCCACGAGCGCGCTGGACAGCGCCAACGAGGCGGCGCTGTATGAACGCCTGCGGGCCACGGGCATGGCGCTGGTGAGCATTGCCCACCGCCCTGCCGTGCTGCGGCACCACACGCAGGTGCTGCAGCTCAAGGGCGACGGGGCCTGGCAACTGGTGGCGGCAGCCGACTTCAGCTTCGACGAATAAAGGGAACGGTTCGGAGCAAAGCCGCCTGCCCCCCACTGCGGCTGCGGCTTTCAAGCAGCGGCTGCGGCCGGGCTTTCGTCCAGCACCAGCGCGGTGGCCACGTGGGCATCCAGCGTCAGGAGGCGCTTGCGCATGCAGATCACGGCCTTGTCTTTGCTCAGCAAAATGGCGCGGTGCGCGGCAGCCAGGTCAATGAACTTCTGGTCGTCCGCGTCCTTGCACACGTAGGCTACGCGGGGGGCAATGTCCACCAGCCGGGCCTTTGCGTCAAAAGCGGCCAGCACCTGCGCCGCATCCACGCGGTAGAAGTCCATGCGCGAAACGATGTGCGGGTAGGCCAGCACCCGCTCCAATTCGTCGCGCATGACCTGCGTGGCAATCCAGTGCAGGCGCCCCTGGGCCAGCAGGGTGCGCAGCGGGGCGGTGCGCGGGTCGCTGAAGATCAGCAGATCCAGCGCCACGTTGGTGTCCACCACCACCGGGCGCGCAGGTTCACCGGGCCTGCCTTCGGCGGGCAGGTACAGCTCAACCTGCATGCTGCGCCCCGCCGCCCTCGGCCTTGTTCGGGCGTTCGCGCAGGGTGCCCTTGACCATGTCGAAGCGGAACATGCGGCATTCGATGGGGCCGTTCCACATCGGCACGCGGCGCGATTCTTTCAGGCGCATCTTGCTGGGCAGCTTGAGGTCGGGCGTGAGCATCCAGGCCGTCCAGCCGCTGTAGTTCTTTTTCCAGTGCGTGGCCAGTTGGGCGAAGAATTCGCCACCATCGTCGGTGTGCGCAGCCTCGCGGCCCACGCTGGCGCCCAGGGCGCGCTCGGCGGCGCGTTCGTTGGCGTTGCGCCCGGCGGTACCGGCGGCGGCAATGCGCTCGCCGTAGGGCGGGTTCAGCAGCATCACGCCGGGCTGCTCGCACGGCGGCATGCGCTGCAGGGCATCGCCACCGCGCAACTGCACGGCACCGGCCACGCCCGCGCGCTCGGCGTTGCGCTGGGCAAAGTCCACCATGCGGTGGGCCACATCACTGCCAAAAATGGGTACAGGGCTTTCACAGATTGCGCTGTCAGCTTCGTTTTTGATAGCAGTCCAGACGTGCGCCTGGAACGGCAGCAGCTTTTCAAACGCAAAGCGGCGCAGCATGCCGGCGGGAATGCGGCAGGCGATCTGCGCAGCCTCGACCACGATGGTGCCGCTGCCGCAGCAGGGGTCGTACAGGGGCTGGGGGTGCTCGCCGTGCGGGTCCCAGCCGCTGGCAGCGATCATGGCGGCGGCCAGGGTTTCCTTCAGGGGCGCGTCGCCCTTGTCCTCGCGCCAGCCGCGCTTGAACAGCGGCTCGCCCGAGGTGTCGATGTAGATCGTGGCTTCGTCCGTGGTCAGGTGCATGTGAATGCGCACGTCGGGCCACTGCGTGTTCACATCCGGGCGCACGCCGGTCTTGGCACGGAAGCGGTCGGCCACTGCGTCTTTGACCTTGAGGGCAGCGAAATTCAGGCTCTGCAGCGGGCTGTGCTGGGCTGTGACCTCGATCTTGAAGCTCTGGCGCGTGGTGAACCAGATCTCCCAGGCCACGTCGCTGGCCAGGGCGTACAAATCGTTTTCAGAGCGGTACATGCGGTGCGCCAGTTGCACCAGCACGCGCTGGGCCAGGCGGCTGTGCAGATTCAGTTGCAGCGCCTGGCGCCAGGAGCTGCGCAGCAGCACGCCACCGCGCCCCACCAGCAGATCGTTGCCCGTGAGGCCGGTGATGCCGTGCACCTCGTCGGCCAGAAAGCCCTCGACACCAGCGGCGCAGGGGAGAAAAAGTTGGAGTTGGTTCATAGTGGGTACCTCTGGTGGTGCCGGTGCATGGTACGCAAGGCAGGCGCGCTGCCAAGGCCCACAGGCCCTGGCACGGGCGCTGCAGCGGCGGTGGCCAGCTACAACGCCTTGCGCAAATTGGCCGGCGCAATCTTGAGCGCTTCGCGGTACTTGGCCACGGTGCGGCGGGCGCATTCAATGCCTTGCTCCTTGAGCATCTCGGCCAGCTGGCTGTCGGACAAGGGCTTGGTGGGGCTTTCAGCAGCCACGAACTGTTTGATGAGCGCGCGCACAGCGGTGCTGGAGGCGTTGCCCCCGGTTTCGGTGCCCAGGCCCGAGCCGAAGAAATACTTGAGCTCGTACGTGCCGATGGGCGTGGCCATGTACTTGGCCGTGGTCACGCGGCTGATGGTGGATTCGTGCAGGCCCAGCTCGTCGGCAATGTCGCGCAGCACCAGAGGGCGCATGGCCAGCTCGCCGTGGGTGAAGAAGCTCTTTTGCCGCTCGACGATGGCGCGCGAGACGCGCAGGATGGTGTCGAACCGCTGCTGGATGTTCTTGATGAACCAGCGCGCCTCTTGCAGGCGCTGCTGCAGTCCCGCGTGGCCTTCGCCGCCCTTGCTCCCTTTGCCGCCGCGCAGGGCGCCAGCGTAGATGTCATGCACGCGCAGGCGCGGCATCACATCGGGGTTGAGCGAAACGATGAAATTCTGCTGTCCGCTGGTGCCGTTGCTGCGCCCGGCTTTGCGCACGATCACATCGGGGATGATGATGTTGCGCTCCACATCCACAAAGCGCCGCCCGGGGCGTGGCTCCAGCCGCGCAATCAGGGCCATGGCGGCGCGGGTACGCTCTTCGCCCGCAGCACCGCCTTCGGTACACGCCTGGGTGAGGCGGCGCACGTCGCGGCGGGCCAGCATTTCCAGCGGCTGCCTGCAGATTTGCAGTGCGGTCTGCACCACGTCAGGTGGCACGGTGCTGTCTGCGTCGGCCGCCAGGGCGCTGAGCTGCAGCGTGAGGCACTCGGCCAGGTTGCGGGCACCCACGCCCACGGGTTCCAGGGTTTGCAGCAGGCGCTGGGCCACAGTGAAGCGGTGCACCAGCTCGTCGATCTGCTCCAGGTCGTCAGGGCCCGCCAACGCAATGGCCAGTTCCTGCAGCGACTCTTCCAGGTAGCCGTCGTCGTTGAGCGATTCGATCAGGAAGCGCAGAGCAGCGCTGTCCACTTCGGACAGGCGCAGCGACAGGGCCTGGCGGTGCAGGAAGGCGGTGAGGGACTCTTGCGAACGCGCCAGCTCGGTCGCGTCGGCCTCATCGCCTTCGGAGTCGTTGCGGTTGCGAGGCGGGGCGTCGCCACCCCACTCGCTGTCGTTGGGCGCCATCTCCACCGTGCCGTCGCCGCTCCAGTCGGGCTCGTCAGCGGCGCTGCTGCTGTGGTCGGCATCTGATGAAGCATCAAAATCGCCTTCAGCGCCCGTAGATGAAGCGCTGCTAGCTCCTGAATAGATAGCATCATCGGCACTGTGCTCGTCGGCCTGGGCGGGGGCGTTGGCATGCTCCAGGCCAAACTCTTCGCGCGGCGCTTCGTCGGTGGCGCGTTCGAGAAAAGGGTTTTCGTCGAGCATCTGCTCGACTTCCTGGCCCAGCTCCAGCGTGGACAACTGCAGCAACCGAATGGATTGCTGCAGCTGCGGGGTCAGGGCCAGGTGCTGCGAAACCCGCAGGGACAGGCCGGGCTTCATGCCAGAGCCCCCAGCCCACGCACCAGCACGGGCACACCATTCACACAGGCCACACTCACACTGGCCATCACATGCGGAAGTGTTCGCCCAAGTACACGCGGCGTACCTCGGCGTTGTCCACGATCTCCGATGGCGTGCCCTGCGCCAGCACCCGCCCATCGCTGATGATGAAGGCGTGGTCGCAAATGCCCAGGGTTTCGCGCACGTTGTGGTCGGTGATCAGCACGCCAATGCCGCGCGCCTTGAGGAAGCCGATGATGCGCTGGATCTCGATCACGGCAATGGGGTCGATGCCCGCAAAGGGCTCGTCCAGCAGAATGAAACGCGGCTGCGTGGCCAGAGCGCGGGCGATCTCGACGCGGCGGCGCTCGCCACCCGACAGGGCCAGTGCGGGCGATGCGCGCAGGTGTTCCACGCGCAGCTCCTGCAGCAGCGAGGTGAGCTGCTCTTCAATGGCCGCACGCGACAGCGGGGCGTTGTTCTCGTCGCGCTGCAACTCCAGCACGGCGCGGACGTTTTCCTCGACAGAGAGCTTGCGGAAGATCGAGGCTTCTTGCGGCAGGTAAGACAGCCCCAGCCGCGAGCGGCGATGGATGGGCATGTGCGCCACCGATTGGCCATCGATGCGGATGTCTCCGCCATCGCTGCGCACCAGGCCCACGATCATGTAGAACGAAGTGGTCTTGCCAGCGCCATTGGGGCCCAGCAAACCCACCACTTCGCCTTTTTGCACGACCAGCGAAACGTCCTTCACCACCTTGCGGCTGCCGTAGGACTTGGCCAGGTGCGAGACTTCGAGGCGGCTGGAGGAGGAAGAAGCCCCAGGGGCAGCGGCTTGCACGGAACGATCACTCACTGGCTGCCACCACCCAAAGAATTGCTGGGGCGCAGCGCCGGGCCAGAGGCCGGGGCTGCAGGCGCCGCCGCACCGGCGGCGGGCTCCTTGGGCGCCAGCACCGCGCGCACGCGGCCGCCACCGGCTTGGCCGTCGGCCGAAGGCGTGGCCTTCTTCTGCCCGTCCACCGTGAACACATCCGTCAGGTTGTTGTAGACGATGACGGCGCCCGTGATTTCGTCACTCAAGGCACCGCCCCGGTAGCGGCGCAGCTCAGCGCGGGTGATGAAGCGCACGTTGTCGGTGCGGCCGTCGTATTCGATGACCTCGCCCTCGCCTTCGATGAACTCCTCGGGGGCGCCTGGCAACGTGTCGCGCTTTTGGCGGAAGAACGCGCGCTTGCCCGCCTCGGCGGTGACGATGCCCGACTGGTAGCCATCGGCATCCTGGCGCACATCCAGCCGCGCACCGCGCAGCACGATGGAGCCCTTGGTCATCACCACCCGGCCCGAGAAGACGCTGGTCTGTTTGACTTCATCGTGCCGCAGCGCATCGGCCTCGATGTTCATGGGCTTGCTGCGGTCGGCCTTTTCAGCCCGCGCCGCGCCAAAGGCGCAGGTCAAGGCTGCAAGCACAAGGAGGGAGGTAATGCGATGTTTCATGGAGGGCACGAATCTTGCAATCATTGTAGCCATGCATTGCCGCCCGGGATGAAAAAAGCCCGCTGGCGCGCAATGCCAGTCAGTTAAGAGCTGACTGGCATTTTTTTCGTTGGGAATTTGG
>NZ_CAXIAK010000012.1:0-69594 GCF_964021665.1 uncultured Acidovorax sp. | reverse complement strand
CTATCAAATTAGGACTGGCCCTCGGCTCCCACATTGCGCCAGAAAGCATTTTTGCCCGCAAAAATTACTTCTATCCCGACCTGCCCAAGGGTTACCAGATCAGCCAGTTTGAAATCCCGGTGGTGCAAGGCGGCGAAGTGTCGTTCTTCCTGGGTGACGAGAAGAAAACCGTGCGCCTGGTGCGCGCCCACCTGGAAGAAGATGCGGGCAAATCGCTGCACGAGGACTTCATTGGCCAAAGCGGCATCGACCTGAACCGTGCTGGCACGCCGCTGCTGGAGATCGTGACCGAACCCGACATCCGCAGCAGCGAAGAGGCCGTGGCCTACGCCAAAGAGCTGCACAAGATCGTGACCTGGATCGGCATCTGCGACGGCAACATGCAGGAAGGCAGCTTCCGCTGCGATGCCAATGTGTCGGTGCGCAAGCCTGGGGCACCGCTGGGCACCCGCCGCGAGATCAAGAACCTGAACTCGTTCAAGTTCATGCAGCAGGCGATTGACTACGAAATCCGCTGGCAGATCGAGCAGATCGAAGACGGCCACGCCATCCAGCAGGCCACCGTGCTGTTCGACCCCGACACGGGCGAAACCCGCGCCATGCGCACCAAGGAAGATGCGGCCGATTACCGCTACTTCCCCGACCCAGACCTGCCACCACTGCAGATCTCGCAAGCCTGGATCGACGAGCAGCGCGCCCAGATGGCCGAGCTGCCCCGCACCATGGCGGCCCGGTTTGTGGCCGACTACGGCCTGCCCGAGTACGACGCGACCACGCTCACGCAGAGCAAAGCCATGGCCGCCTACTTTGAAGCCACAGCCAAGGCCTGCGGCCAGGCCAAGCTGGCCAGCAACTGGATCATGGGTGAGCTATCTCGCCGCTTGAATGCGGGCGAAACCAGCATTGAGTCAGCGCCAGTGACTGCCGCTCAGCTCGCCGCCATGATTGCGCGCATTGCCGACGGCACCATTTCCAACAACGCCGCCAAGCAGGTGTTTGACGCGCTGTGGACGGGCGAATCTGCCGATGTCGACGCCATCATTGAATCCAAGGGCCTCAAGCAGATGAACGACTCCGGCGCGCTGGAGAAGATCATCGACGAGGTGATTGCCGCCAACGCCGACAACGTGGCCCAGTTCCGCGCAGGCAAGGACAAGGCATTCAACGCACTGGTGGGCCAGATCATGAAGGCCAGCAAGGGCAAGGCGAACCCTCAGCAGGTCAACGATTTGCTGCGGGCCAAGCTGACTGCCTGAGTGCCGTGCATAGGGTTGGGGCGCACCCGAGCCCCAGCCTCGCCGCACCATTGAAAAAGCCCCTCGGGTCTCATCCCAGAGGGGCTTTTTGTTGGGCTGTGCGCAATCAGCGAACGGTGGAAGCCGCGCCAGATTGCACGCCAGAGGCTGCGGGCAGGGTGACGGGTTTGTGGATTTCCCACAGCACTTTGAGCTTGGCCAGTTCGGTATCGAACTTCTGGTGCACCTTGCGCTTTTCCTGTTCCTGGCCGGCGATGAAGCGCTGCAGCTCGGCAACGCCGTCTTCGTTCTCACCGATCTGGCGACGCAAGGACATGGGCGCCTTGTTGGGATCCTTTTTATAGAACTCCATCTCCACGTCCAGCTTCTTGCGCTGCTCCCGCAGCTCAACAATGCGCTTCTCGGCAGTGGCGGTCACCTCGTCCACGATCAGCAAGGCGGCATTGCGCTCGATGTCGTGGGTGGCCTTGTCGGGATAGCGTGCCACCAGCGCACGCTCGCGGCGCTTTTCTTCAATGGCCCGCACGCGCTCTTCAGCCTCTTTGCGCTGCTGGGCTTCGAGGGCCGCACGCTCGGTGTCGGACAGTGAAGGACCAATCTGGCGACGGGTGATCCCCGAAGGACTCAACTCCCGCTGTTCGCGGTCGAGACACTCCTGGATGGGCCGGTCCGCAGTGATGCGGCGCCCATGCTTGTCAACGCAGGTGTAGATACCCTGCCCTGCGGCAGGCGCCTGTGCAAAGGCAAACGCAGTAAGCCCTGCCCACAGCGCTACGCCCCCTGCACTTGCAGCCCATTGTTTCAAGTTCCTTATCCTTCAGTCACGCCATATTTTTGGCGATATGCAAAGACCCGCTCGTGATGGACGCGCATCTCCGCCCCCCCGTTTTGGGAGAGATAAAGCAATAAATCTGCCAGCTTTGCAATGGCACACACCTGCATGCCCAGCTGGTTGCGCACGTACTGCACCGCGCTGTGCTCCACGTCCACGCCATTCTCGGTGGCTTTCTCCTGGCGATCCAGCGCAATGGCCACGGCGTGCGGTGTGGCCCCGGCGGCCTTGATCAGGGCGATGGACTCCCGCGCGGCAGTGCCTGCCGACATCACATCGTCAACGATCAACACCCGGCCCTTGAGGGGCGCGCCCACCAGCGTGCCGCCTTCGCCGTGGTCCTTGGCTTCCTTTCGGTTGTAGGCAAAGGGCACATTGCGCCCCAGGCGGGCCAGCTCCACAGCCACCGTGGCGGCCAGCGGAATCCCCTTGTAGGCGGGGCCAAAAATCATGTCGAATTCGATACCACTGGCCAGCAGGGCTTTTGCATAGAATTCTGCGAGACGGCCCAGCTTGGCTCCGTCGTCAAACAGGCCCGCATTGAAGAAATACGGGCTCATCCGACCTGCTTTGGTCTTGAACTCCCCGAACCGCAAAACGCCCGATTCAACGGCGAAACGTACGAAATCCTGCGCCAAAACGCCGTCGTTCGGGGCCTGCACGCCAACATCCACCATGGGAAATTCCTTGTTCAAATTAACCAGCCTCAACCTCAATGGCATTCGGTCCGCCACCAGCAAAGGCGTGGAGAGCTGGATCGCCACCACGCGGCCGGATTGTATTTGTGTGCAGGAGGTCAAAGCCCAGGCGGCAGATATTGCCAGCCGTTTCGAAGTGCTGGCAGGGCTGAAGGGCCACTTTCATTTTGCGCAGAAGAAGGGGTATTCGGGCGTGGGCATCTACACGCGCCACGAACCATCGGAGGTGGTGGTGGGCTACAACTCGCCCGAATTTGACGCCGAAGGCCGGTATGTAGAGCTGCGCTTTGACACGCCATCGAGAAAGATGTCGATCGTGAGCGCCTATTTCCCCAGCGGCTCCTCCGGCGAGGAACGCCAGCAGGCCAAGTTCCGCTTCCTGGCCGAGTTCTACCCCCATCTGCTGCAACTGAAGGCACAGCGAGAGTTCATCTTGTGCGGCGACGTGAACATTGCCCACCAGAACATCGACCTGAAGAACTGGCGCAGCAACCAGAAAAACAGCGGTTTCCTGCCAGAAGAGCGTGCCTGGATGACAAAACTGTTAGACACAAGTGGCGAAGGCGGCGGGTTGGTGGACGTTTACCGTCAGTTACAACCTGCAACCACCGACACGGCCTACACATGGTGGAGCAACCGGGGCCAGGCGTATGCCAACAACGTGGGTTGGCGGCTGGATTACCACTTGGCCACACCCGCCATGGCGGCACTGGCGCGCACAGAGTCCATTTACAAGGGCGAGAAGTTTTCAGACCACGCGCCCATCACGGTGGAATACGAGTTCGCGCTCTGACCCCCTGCCATGCCCTACCCCAAAGACACCGAGCCCTCCCTGCTTCAATGCATCCAGCCGCAAAGCACGGATGCTTTGTGGATGCTGCTTTCTACGCCGCACCCGGCCATTGGCAAGGCCCGCCATTTGGGGGAGGCGCTGCTGCACGCCGGGCTGATCACGCCGGCCGCGCTGGCCAGCAGCTTGCAGACCCAGCAAGAGGAACGGGACAAAGGGAACGCACGCCCGATTGGCCAGATCCTGGTGGAGCAGCATGACCTGAGCCAGGACCAATTGCGGCAAGTGATTTCCACCTGGTTGGGCGAGTACATGGTCGACCCCACCCGCCTGCAGCCAGAGCCTGACGCCCTGGCCTTGGTGCCCCGCCCCGTGGCCGAGCGCGAATCGGTGCTGCCCCTGCTGGTGCGCGACGAATCCTTGGCGCTGCTCATGGCCGACCCGTACGACCGGATGCTGCTCAGCGAGCTGCGCTTTCTGACCCAACGGCGGCTGATTCCCATCAAAGCTGCGCCGGGTACCCTGGCTCCTGCCATCGCCAAGGCCTACAGCGTTCACCCGGGCGATGCCTCTGATGCACCACGGGGAAAAATCGTCGCTGGTGGAACCAAAGACGGCGTGCGCCCACCGCCCACCGCACGCGCCACATCGCAAGAACTGGCGCAGGACCTGAACGACTCGGCCCCAGACAGCCAGACGGCTGATACCGATGTGGTGAGTGAGTCGGACAACACGCTGGTGCGGCTGATCAACTCGGTCATCAACGAAGCCATTGCCCACCGTGCCTCCGACATCCACATCGAAACCGAGCCCGCGCCCCTGAATGTGCGCATTCGCTTGCGCATTGATGGTGATTTGGTGCCCCACCTGGAATTGCCCGCGCGCTTTCGCTATGCCTTGGTGGCACGCATCAAGATCATGGCCAACATGGACATCTCGGAGCACCGCAAGCCCCAGGATGGCAAGATCGATTTCTCTCGCTTCGGTGGCCCACCAGTAGAGCTGCGGGTCGTCACGGTGCCCACTTCGCGCGGTCTGGAGGATGTGGTGCTGCGGCTGCTGGCAGGCGCCAAGCCCTTGCCGCTGGATGCCATCGGGCTCACACCGGCCAACCTGAAGGCCATGCGTGACATGGTGCGCAAGCCTTACGGCCTGGTGCTGGTGGTGGGGCCTACGGGCTGCGGCAAGACCACCACGCTGCACTCGGTCATCAGCGACATCAACACCGCTGGCCGCAAGATCTGGACGGCCGAGGACCCGATCGAAATCACCCAGAGTGGTCTGCGCCAGGTGCAGGTCAACCCGCGCATCGGCTGGACCTTTGCGGCCGCCATGCGCACGTTTTTACGCGCGGACCCAGACGTCATCATGATCGGCGAAATGCGCGACGAGGAAACCTCGCGCATCGCCATTGAAGCATCGCTCACAGGGCATCTGGTGCTCTCCACCCTGCACACCAATTCGGCACCCGAGAGCATTGCACGGCTGCTGGAGATCGGCCTGGACCCGTTCAACTTCTCGGATTCACTGCTCGCCATCCTTGCGCAGCGCCTGGTGCGGCGCCTGTGCAAGGCTTGCCGCGAACCCGTGGTGGCAGACGACGAAACGCTGCTGGACATGGCATCGCAGTACCTGCCCAGCGGCTCGGGCAACAGCCCCGAAGGCCGTGCGGCGCTGGTTCAGCGCTGGCGCAAGAACTACGGTGCGGGTTCTGGCGAATTGCAGCTCTGGCGCCGCGTGGGTTGCCAGGAGTGCGAGGGCCACGGCTACCGCGGGCGCATGGGCATCCATGAATTGATGCTCAGTGACGAAGCCATCCGCCAGCACATACGTCGCCGCGCCTCGGCCGCAGAAATTCGGCAGACCGCCTTGGCGGCCGGCATGCTCACCCTGCGCCAGGACGGCATTGAAAAAGTGCTGCACGGCTTGACCGACATGTCCGAGGTGCTGGCAGCCAGCAACCTCTGACGCGGCCTATTCGCGCGTGGAGATGTCCTTGCGCACACGCTGCAGATGGCGCTCCACCAGAAAAGCGGCGGCGTCCTCGTCGCCGGTGACGATGGCTTCATAGATCAGCCGGTGCTCGGCCACATACAGAGGGATGCGCTCGGGGTCGCAAATGCCGTCGCCGCACAGCCTGCGCCACAGGGGCTGATCCATGCTGCGGGCGATTTCGTCGGCCATTCTGACCCACAGGGCGTCACCACCCATCAGGGCAATCTGCCGGTGAAACAGCCGGTCGCACTCCGACCAAAAGGCTTGCTGCTGCGGGTCGCTCAGGTCCCGCACCTCTGACATGCGCCGCAGATATTCCTCGGCGGCTGCATCCCGCTTTCCGCCGCGGGCTGCACGCCGCGCCAAGGCGGGTTCGAAGAGCAAACGCACTTCCAGAATGCTCAGCGGGCTGAAGTCTGACGGCCCGCCTGGGGTCTGCGTGTCGCTCGCCCACCCACCCTGGGTCGTGACATAGGTGCCCGAGCCATGACGGGTAACCACCAAACCCAGGTTTTGCAGCGCCCCAATGGCTTCCCGCACCGCAGGGCGGCTCACACCCAGCCGTTGTGCCAGTTCCCGCTCGGACGGAAGCCGCGATCCTGCCGGGAAAGCCCCGCTCAGGATCGAACTGCGTATGCGCTCGGCCACCTGCTCGTAAATCTGCCTGGGTCGAAATTCATCCGCTGAATGGTCAATATTCATTACCAGTTTTTCCGATCTGCTTCGAAAAATTGTAGAAAGAAGTCACCATTCAGACCAATGTATTTTCTGCAGTAGCGCCATCACTGTGGCGAAAAATCCGCTAATTTAGGGACTAACCCTAGGGATTGCTTCATCACCGAATCACGACAATTTGCCCAAAATTCAAGCGAACTTCGCCACAACCTGCCGCAATTGACCCACTTTGACGCGCAGCAAGCCGTAAAACGCTGACCTGACCCAAGTGGGTGCTAAAAAACCAATTTGCCAACGATTCACTGAAGCGCCCCTGCGCCGCTTCACTGCGGCACGACTTCACGCTGCCGCCGCCCTCCAAGATCGGATCCACCCATGACCGCCTCGACTTCCACGGCTTCGCCCAGCCACCGTCTGCCCGTGTGCGATGCAGAGGCCACCGCACGGGCACTGCCCTTTGCTGCGCTGACGAAGGCGATTGAAACTGCGGCCGTGGAGTACCGCGAAGGCAAGATCCTGAGCCCCGAGCGCATGGTGGTGCCCATGGGCCAAGGCGGGGTGATGCTGAGCATGCCAGCCACCTCGCACGACATTGGCATCCACAAGCTGGTCAATGTGCACCCTGGTAACGCTGCATTGAAGCTGCCCACCATCCACGGCATCGTGACCGTGTGCGCAGCCGCCACCGGCCAACCGCTGTGCCAGCTGGACGGCCCCGTGGTCACCGGGCGACGCACTGCGGCCGTATCGATGGTCGCTATCCATCGGCTGCTGGGCCACGCACCCCGGCAGGTTCTGCTCATCGGCACTGGCGTGCAAGCCAGGCACCACATTCAAGCCCTGCAAGACCTGTACCCCGACTGCGCCGTGTGGGTCCGTAGCCGCCAAGTCGCCACCGCTCAGGCGCTGTGCGCCGAGTTTGCAGAGCCCGGCACGGTACGGGCTTGTACTGCAGGAATCCCTGAAGGCGTTGATGCCGTCATCACCCTGACCACAGCCACTGAACCGGTGTACGACGAGCCGCCACAGGCCGGCCGGGTCGTGGTGGGCGTAGGTGCTTTCAAACCCGAAATGGCCGAGATCGGCAAAACCACGCTGGACGGCAGCATGCTGTACGCCGACGACCCGGCTGGCGCACGCCACGAGGCTGGCGACTTGCTGCGCGCAGGAGTGGAGTGGAGCCGCGTGCACGCCCTGGCGCAACTGGTGCGCGAAGAGCCCGACCGCTCGCAGGCGTTTGTCTTCAAGAGCGTAGGCACCGCCGCATGGGACTTGGCCGCCGCGCGCGTGGCCCTGGCGTCACTGGGCATCGCCTGACATCACTGCGGCCTTACCCGACACTCACCATGCAGATCACACGCACCATCAGCACTGTGGAAGTGCACACCGGCGGAGAGCCGTTTCGCATCGTCACCTCGGGCCTGCCCAAGCTGCCCGGCCACTCTATCGTGGAGCGCCGCGCATGGCTGCTGGAGCATGCCGATGACATTCGCCAGGCGCTGATGTTCGAGCCCCGTGGGCACGCCGACATGTACGGCGGTTACCTCACGCCACCCGTCTCCCCCACAGCAGACTTTGGCGTCATCTTCTTGCACAACGAGGGATACAGCGACCACTGCGGGCATGGCGTGATCGCCCTGGCCACCGCGGCGGTCGAGCTGGGCTGGGTGCAACGCACCGAGCCCGAGACACGGGTGGGCATCGATGCGCCCTGCGGCTTCATCGAAGCCTTTGTGCAGTGGGATGAAGCCCATGCCAACGGCGTGCGCTTCGTCAACGTGCCCTCGTTCATTTACCGGCGCGACGTCACAGTCACCACGCCCAGTTTTGGAGAGGTGACGGGTGACATTGCCTACGGTGGCGCCTTCTACTTCTACACCAGCGCCCAGCCCCATGGCCTCGAAATCCGCGAGTCTTCCATCGACACCCTGAAGCAGTTTGGCGCTGAGGTGAAAGCCGCCGCCAATGCTGCCTTTCCGGTGGTGCACCCGCACATCCCGGAAATCAACCACATCTACGGCACCATCATTGATGGAGCCCCGCGCCACCCCGGCTCCACACAGGCCAACTGCTGCGTGTTTGCAGACCGGGAGGTAGACCGTTCCCCCACCGGCTCGGGCACGGGCGGGCGCGTGGCACAGCTTTACCTGCGCGGCCTGCTGGGCAAGGATGATGTGCTGGTCAATGAATCCGTGATCGGAACCGTGTTCCAAGGCCGC
The DNA here is from genome assembly GCF_964021665.1 of uncultured Acidovorax sp. Classification (NCBI taxonomy): domain Bacteria; kingdom Pseudomonadati; phylum Pseudomonadota; class Betaproteobacteria; order Burkholderiales; family Comamonadaceae; genus Acidovorax; species uncultured Acidovorax sp. Next base: position 61,129 of record NZ_CAXIAK010000012.1, on the reverse strand, counting down.
GTGATGCAAGACACCCAAGTGGGTGACTTTGCTGCGGTCATCCCTGAAATCTCTGGCACCGCCTACATTGCAGGGTTTTGCAACTGGGTGCTGGACGCCCGAGACCCGCTGAAAAACGGCTTTCTTGTGCGCTAACGCCAGCCATCCAACTCCAACGCCTGACGGGGCACCAGGTGCATGTGATCTTCGTGCCCCATCTCTCCTCATTCTTTAGGACATCACCATGAAAAAAATTGCATTCAGCTTGACCGCACTGGCATTGGGTCTGGCCGCCATGACGGCCCAGGCGCAAGAACGTATCCGCGTCGGCTTCATGAGCCCCGTGACCGGCCCCCAGGCCGCCAACGGCGTGGACAACCGCGACGGCGTGCTGCTGGCCATCAAGGAAATCAACGCCAAGGGCGTGAAGATTGGCGGCAAGCCCGTGGTGTTTGAACTGGACATCAACGACGACGGCGCAGACCCCAAGCAAGGCGTGCAGATTGCCCAGTCGCTGTCCGACAAGAAGGTCAAGTTCGTCATGGGCCCCTACAACTCGGGCGTGACCATGCCCGCAGCCCGCGTGCTGAACGACTCGGACATCGTGGTGCTGACCGTGGCCTCGAACCCCAAGATCACCGAGATGGGCTACAACAACCTGTTCCGCATCGGCGCCAGCGACAACCAGCTGGGCACCAAGATGGCGACCTACGCCGCCCAGGACCTGAAGATCAAAACCGTGGCCGTGATCGATGACCGCACCGCCTACGGCCAGGGCGTGGCGCGCGAGTTCACCGAACAAGCCAAGCGCCTGGGCGTGAAGGTGGTGGCCTCTGAATTCACCACCGACAAGGCCACAGACTTCAGCTCCATCCTGACCAACATCCGCGCCTCCAAGGCCGATGCCGTGTTCTACGGTGGCTACTCGCCCCAGGGCGGCCCGCTGCTCAAGCAAATGCGCGCACTGGGCATCTCCGGCCCACTGCTGGGCGGTGACGGTATCTGCTCTTCCGAAACAGCCAACCTGTCGCAAATCTCTGGTGACCTGAACACCTTCTGCACGCAGGGTGGCTCGATGCTGGACCGCAGCGACAAGGGCCAGAAGTTTGCACAGCGCTACCGCGCCGAGTACAAGCGCGACCCACTGACCTACGCCGCCGCTTTCTACGACGGCATGCACATGCTGGCTGCCGCCATCGAGTCCACCCAATCGACCGACACCAAGAAGGTTGTGCAGGCCATCGCCAACGGCAAGTACGCTGGCGTGACAGGCGAGTTCTCGTACGACGCCAAGCACGACCTGAAGTCGTCGGCGGTCACGGTCTACACCTTCAAGGGCAAGGACGTCGTGCCGCTCAAGAGCCTCTGATCGCCCACGCGTTCAGGGCCCAAACGTCAAAGCCCCTGCCGGTGTGCACCGGCAGGGGCTTTTTTCATGCATGCCCTGCAGCCTGAAGCCAGCGGCTGCCAGAACTCACACAACGGGGATTGACAGGCCAGCTTACGGAGCCGTCACATCGTCGAAGTGTTCAACATTGGGCGGCGACTGGAAAAATGGGCCGATGACTTCACGCCATTGGGTAAACGCCGCCGACTGGCGAAACCCCACGGTGTGAGCTTCCAAAGATGCCCATCGCACCTGCAGCACCACGCGCCCGGGGCTTTCCTGGCTGGCGTAGATCGAGTGGCCCAGGTAGCCCTCTGACTTGGCCAGAAAGGCGACGGCAGCCCGGTTGATGGCCTCCAGGAAAGCCGTGCGGTCCTCGGGGCGGATCTTGAATTCAGCGATTTCTGTGATCATGGGTCATGCTCGGTTGGTTATCGCGGGTGATTTTGCTCCAACGCAGCGGCTCTGCAGGAATACAGATTCAAAACATCCACTGCGCCAACGCGACATGGCGGTGCGATTTGACAAGAGAGCCGTCACAACTGCGACCAGGTCGCGTCAGCCTGTTGCAGCTCTCTCAAAAAGACGTGGTATTTGGCGGGTGACTCCGATGGGTCCGGAGACGATATTGGTTAAAGCAGCTTGAAGGTCGCTCATGCAGCGATTGCGGAAGTAAGTTGCGGTGGCCAAACTACCGGTTTTCCGTACATAGCAGACATCCCGGGTACCACGACAACCGATCCTGAACCGCCCCGGTTTTGAGGAGGGTTCAATCTGGTCACAAGCAGTCGCTGCTCATTGAGTGTCGCATGGCAGCAAGGGGTCGATAGCGCCACTTTTGAGTTGACTGACTGCAGTCAGCCTGAAGCCGAGAACCCACACCTCAATCTCAGTGCGCAGTGGCCTTGGAAAAGACGTTGATGACCACGACACCTGCGCCTATCAAGCCCATGCCGATCAGCGCCGGGGCATCCAGCGTTTGTTGAAAAACGATCCAGCCAACCAGTGAGATCAGGACAATGCCCACCCCTGACCAGATCGCGTAGGCGATGCCGGTGGGGATGACAGCCAACGTTTGGGACAGCGCATAGAAAGACACGCAATACATGAGCACGGTGAAGATGCTGGGCACCAGCCTGGTGAAACCGTGTGACGACTTCATGGCGCTGGTGGCGATGACCTCGCAGAGGATGGCCACGGCCAGGAAAAGGTAAGGTTTAGACATGGTCGGATTCTCCAGAGCACTGCCCACTCCCGCTTAAAAATAGGGGCTTTGGGCCCGCACTCGTTTTCAGGCAACGAGACACACAGACTTGGCAACCACCAATAATCACCACCATGCTGCATTACCTCACCGTTCCCGTTACCCCCTTCCAGCAAAACGCCTCCATCGTGTGGTGCGATGCCACGCGCCAGGCCGCGGTGATTGACCCGGGGGGCGACCTCGATGTGCTGCTGGGCGAGGTGGATCGCCTGGGGCTCACGCTGGGCCAGATCTGGCTCACGCACGCCCATATCGACCATGCGGGCGGCACGGGCGAGTTGGCCCAGCGCTTGCAGTTGCCCATCGTGGGGCCGCACCCGGGCGATCAGTTCTGGATTGACGGGCTGCCGCAGCAAAGCGCGATGTTCGGCTTTCCGCCCGCGCAGCACTTCACGCCTACGCGCTGGCTGCACGATGGCGACACGGTGCAAGTGGGCAACGAGACGCTGAATGTGCGCCACTGCCCCGGCCACACGCCGGGGCATGTGGTGTTCCATGCGCCGCAGATCGACCGCGCCTTTGTGGGCGATGTGCTGTTTGCCGGCAGCATTGGGCGCACCGATTTCCCGCAGGGCAACCATGAGCAGCTCATCGACAGCATCACCCAGCGCCTGTGGCCCATGGGCGACCAGACCGTGTTCATTCCGGGCCATGGCCCCGAAAGCACCTTCGGACGCGAGCGCCGCAGCAACCCCTACGTGGGCAATACCTGATTCGCAGCGACGCACTTCAAGGGCCACCCCGCGTTGCGCCAGCGGCTGGGGTGTTTTAATGAAAATGGCCTCCAGCGCTTGATGTGAAAGCGCCAGCAGCTATTACTTTAATAGCAAAACTCCAATAACCTGCGCCGTTCACTCAAGCCCCTGGCGGGTTGCCCGCATGTGCACCGAACGCGCGCAGGACTCTTTGGAGCGCATAGCACCCCCAAGTATCAATTTGTAAGCATAATTACGATTTCCGACGCCCGCCGGGCTAACAGGGCCGATCCCATGAACTCTGCTGCACTGCCGTCTGCCGACCTGGCATGGTCCAGCCCCGCCACGCCGCGCGGCTCCAGCCTGGCGGGTAAAGCCTACTGGGCCATGGTGCGGCGGCTGGTGCTCACCGCAGCGTGCATTGATGTGGGCTACATCGCGCTGTTTATGTGGCTGGGGTCGTGGCCGCTCACGCTGGTCAACGTGGGCAGCATTGCGCTGTATCTGGCGGCCTACGCGCTCATCCGGCACCGCAAAAATGCCTGGGGCCTGGCGCTGATCTGGTTGGAAGTGGCTGCGCACACGGCCTTGGGTTCGCTGTTGATTGGCTGGGAAAGCGGCTTTCACTACTACCTGTTGCTGTTTGTGCCCGCCATCGTGGTGGCCAATGCGGGCCGCTACGCGGTGCCGTTTGTGGTGGCGCTGCTGGCCTACTACCTGGGGCTGTGGGCGCTGTGCAATCACTGGGGCACGCTGGCCCCACTGGCTGGCAAGGGCCAGCAGATCGTCAACTGGATCCACATCTGCATTGCGTTTGCGTTGTCGGCAGCCCTGGCGGGCCATTACCGGCGCACCATCGTGATTGCCGAAAACAAGCTACTCAAGATGGCGACGCTGGACGGCCTGACCGGCCTGTACAACCGCAGCCATTTCCAGAGCCAGGCCCGGCACACGCTGGCAGCGTGCGAGCGAGCCCAGGAGCCCGTGGCCCTGCTGCTGTGCGATATCGACCACTTCAAACAGGTGAACGACACGCACGGGCACGCCGTGGGCGACCAGGTGCTGCAGGCCACGGCGAAGATCATGACCCAGAACATGCGCGCAGGCGACCTGCTGGCCCGCTGGGGCGGCGAAGAGTTTCTGGCACTGTTGCCGCGCACCTCGCCCACCGCCGCGCTGGAAGCGGCCGAGCGCATCCGCGAGGCCGTGGAGGCGTTCACACTGAGGGTGAGTGACACCAACACCCAGGTGCGCGTGACTGTGTCATTCGGGGTGAGCAGCGTGCGGTGCCTGGACGACCTGCAAGCCGCCACCGCCCGCGCCGATCAGGCGCTGTACGCCAGCAAAGACAACGGGCGCAACCGCATCACGCTGGCAGAAGACCAGTAAGAACCTGTTCTAAACCGCCTCAGCCCGCCTTGCGCGCCGCCTGGTACAGGCCCTGCACCTTGGGCACGTTTTGCTGCAACTCGCGGATGCGGTCGGGCCCCGAGGGGTGGGTGGACAAAAACGCGAGCCCCGCCTGCTGGCTGCCCGAGGCCTTGCCCATCTTCTGCCACAGGCTCACCGAAGCATCGGGCAGGTAGCCTGCACGTGCAGCCAGTTCCAGCCCCACCAGGTCGGCATCGGTTTCATCGGATCGGCTGAACTTGAGCGTGAGCAGCTGCGCGCCCAGGCTGGCCGCCGCGTTGCCCAGGTCGCCCAAACCCAGCAGCTGTGCGCCCAAGCGCACGCCCAGGTTGGTGGCCTGCGTTTTGGCCAGCCGTTCGCGGGCATGCTCGCGCAGGGCGTGGGCCATTTCGTGGCCCATGATCATGGCGGCTTCGTCGTCGGTGAGCTTCAGTTTGTCGAGGATGCCGGTGTAGAAGGCGATCTTGCCGCCGGGCATGCAAAAGGCGTTGATCTGCTGGCTACCAATCAGGTTCACCTCCCAGCGCCACTGGCCAGCGCGCTCGTTCCAGGGGGCGGTGAACGGGATGAGCCGCTTGGCAATGGCGTGCAGCCGCTGCAGCTGGGGGTGTTCGGGCGGCGCCAGGGCGCGCTTGGCGCGGGCCTGCTCCAGCATCTGCTGGTATTGCTGAGCGGCCGAGCGCTCCAGTGTCTCGGCAGGCACCAGCTTGCGCAGGGGCGAGGCCGAACCCACCTCCACCTGGGCCAGCGCGGGCGCTACAGCGGCGCTGCCAGCCGCCAGCAAAAAGCCACGGCGCGCGGACCATGGCGATGAAGGCGCAACAGAAGGAGGGGGGCACAAAAAGCACATGCAGGAATAATAGACAAAAACCCGCATTCACCATGTCAGACGCGTCCCACCCAGCCTCCCCTTCGGCCTCCACCCCGCCTCCTGTCACCCCCCGCCCCAGCTGGCTGCAAACCCTGCGCGTGTACCTGGAGCCTGCCAGCCTGCGCATGCTGGCGCTGGGGTTCTCGGCCGGGCTGCCGCTGTTGCTGGTGCTGGGCACGCTGAGCTTTCGGCTGCGCGAGGCGGGCATTGACCGCAGCACCATTGGCTACCTGAGCTGGGTGGGCCTGGCATATGGCTTCAAGTGGGTGTGGGCGCCGTTGGTGGACCGGCTGCCGATTCCTCTGCTCACGCGCTGGCTGGGGCGGCGGCGCAGCTGGCTGCTGCTGTCGCAGTGCCTGGTGGTGGCCGGGCTGGTGGGCATGGCCGTGAGCGACCCGCGCGACGCGCTGGGCCCCATCGTGTGGTGCGCGCTGGCGGTGGCCTTTGGCTCGGCCACGCAAGACATTGCGCTCGATGCATTTCGCATTGAATCGGCCGACGCGAATCACCAGGCAGCGCTGGCCGCGTCGTACCAGACGGGTTACCGGCTGGCCATGATCTGGGCGGGTGCCGGGGTGCTGTGGATTGCCGACCGCTCGGAAGTGCTGCCCGCACTGGGCCAGGCCGCCAGCTACCAGAATGCCGCCTGGATGATGGCCTACCTGGTGATGGCGGTTTCGATGGTGGTGGGCATGGTGACGGTACTGTTCTCGAACGAGCCCGCCCAGGTGCAACTGCCCCCGGCCAAGAACCTGGCCGTGTGGCTGCAAGGTGCGGTGGTGGAGCCGTTTGCCGACTTTCTGCGCCGCTACGGCTGGCACGCGGCGCTCATCCTGGCGCTGATTGCCGTGTACCGCATCAGCGATGTGGTGATGGGCATCATGGCCAACCCGTTTTATGTGGACATGGGCTACACCAAGGCCGAAGTCGCCACGGTCACCAAGATCTACGGCGTGGTGATGACACTGCTGGGCGCGTTTGTGGGCGGGGTGCTGTCGATGCGCTTTGGCGTGATGCGCATTCTGATGCTGGGCGCGCTGCTGAGTGCGGGCAGCAACCTGCTGTTTGCCTGGCTGGCCGGGCACGGGCACGACGTGACGGCGCTGATTGCCGTGGTGTCGGCCGACAACCTGGCCGGGGGCGTGGCATCGGCCGCGTTCATTGCTTACCTTTCCAGCCTGACGAACGTGAGCTATTCGGCCACGCAGTACGCGCTGTTCAGCTCCATGATGCTGCTGCTGCCCAAGTTTGTGGCCGGTTTTTCGGGCGACTACGTGAATGCCTTTGGCTACGCGCAGTTCTTCACATCCACCGCCTTGCTGGGCCTGCCGGTGCTGCTGCTGGTGTGGCTGGCGTCCAGAGTCAAAACAGCCTCTAGCGCTTGATACAAAAGCGCAAGCAGCTATTTTTTGTATAGCAATTACTGCAACACCAGAGCCCGGCTTTTACGGCAGCTTTACACAAGCGACAAGCGCACTGCACGCCCCCAAGGCACGATCGGGCGAACTGGCACCCCACCGCACCCACTAGACACCACACCATGAGCTCGCAACTGCTGATGATCGAAGACGACACCCGCCTCGCAGAGATGGTGGGTGAATACCTGGGCCAGTCGGGCCTGCACGTGACCCATCGGGCCGATGGCAAAAGCGGCCTCGCCCAGTTGCAGGGCCCCGAGGCTGGCCCCCTGCCCGACCTGGTCATCCTGGACCTGATGCTGCCCGACATGGACGGCCTGGAGGTGTGCCGCCGCATCCGCTCGCTGCAAGGCCCCGCCGCCCAGGTGCCGGTGCTGATGCTCACCGCCAAGGGCGACCCCATGGACCGCATCATCGGCCTGGAGCTGGGCGCTGACGACTACCTGCCCAAGCCATTTGAGCCGCGCGAGCTGCTGGCGCGCATCCGCGCCATCCTGCGCCGGCGCACGGATGGCGGCACCCCGGCCGCCACGCAGGCGCTGCGCTTTGGCTCGCTGGAGATCGACCGCGACGCCCGCACCGTCACCGTGGGCGGGCAGGTAGCCGACCTCACCTCGTACCAGTTCGACCTGCTGGTCACGCTGGCCGAGCGCGCGGGCCGCGTGCTGACGCGCGACCAGATCATGGAGGCGGTGCGCGGCCGTGAGCTGGATGCGTTTGACCGCTCCATCGACGTGCACATGGGCCGCATTCGCGCCGCCATCGAGGCAGATGCAAAAAACCCGCGCCGCATCCTCACCGTGCGCGGTGTGGGCTATGTGTTTGCCAAACAGCAAGACTGAGCCGTGAAACTCTCCAACCCCTTCGCCCGGCGCCTGTCCCTGCGCATCTGGCTGACCGTGGTGGTCGGCATGGCGGTGCTGACGCTGGCCGTGGGCTGGGCCTGGCGTGTGGCGGTGGAGGAAAACAGCCTGAACCAGCCCACCGCGCCCGGGCGCGAGATGGTGCTGCGCGGCCCCGACGGCCAGGCAGTGGTGCGCGGCTATGCGCTGCGCGAACCGGGGCCACCGGGCGAAGGCATCAACTTTCGCATCCAGACCGACACGGGCGAAAAGTACACCATGGAGCTGGGGCCCAAGCCGCCGCGCGAAGACCGTCGGGAAGAGCGCCGCGGCGAGCGCCGGGGCCACGGCATACAGCCGCCCGGAGGCCCTCCCGGTGGCGGGCCCGACCGCACGGTGGCCTTCTGGCTGCGCCCGCCCTTTGGCTTTGTGTGGATGCTGGGCATCATGGGCGTGGCTGTCGCCCTGGGCGTGTACCCGGTCATCCGGCGGCTGACGCTGCGGCTGGAAGCGCTGCAGCGCAGCGTGAAGAAGTTTGGAGACGGCGACCTGTCGGTGCGCGTGCCCGACACCGGGCAGGACGAAGTGGCCGACCTGGCCCGGCAGTTCAACGCGTCGGCCGAGCGGATCGAAACGCTGGTGAAGTCACACAAGTCCCTGCTGGCCAATGCCTCGCACGAGCTGCGTTCGCCGCTCACCCGCATCCGCATGGGGCTGGAGCTGATGGGGGGGCAGACGCCCTCGCCCACCTTCCGCGCTGAAATCCTGCGCAACATTGCCGAGCTGGACCAGCTGGTGGATGAAATCCTGCTGGCCAGCCGCCTGGACGCCCGCGAGGCCGACGTAGGCACCGTGGAAGACGTGGATCTGATCGGCCTGGCCGCCGAAGAATGCGCCCGCGTGGACGCGGACCTGGACGTGAGCGCCGTGCCAGAAGGGCTGGAAGTGCGCGGCATCTCCAAACTGCTGCGCCGCGCCATTCGCAACCTGCTGGAAAACGCGCGCCGCTACAGCACGGGCAAAATCACCGTGCAGGTGCTGCGCAGCGGCGCCCTGGCTGAAGTGCGCGTGTGCGACCGCGGTCCGGGCGTGCCGCTGGACCAGCGCGAACGCATCTTTGAGCCCTTTTACCGGTTGCCCGGCGCCAGCGAGCGCTCGGGCGGCGTGGGCCTGGGGCTGGCGCTGGTGCGATCCATCGCCGGGCGGCACAACGGCAGCGTGCACTGCGAAGACCATGCCGGTGGCGGTGCCTGTTTTGTGCTGCGCCTGCCGCTGGCGCTCACGAAATAAAGCACGCCGCGCGAACTCAGCGGGCCCGCAACGGCCAGCGCCACACCATCACCGCGTACAGCGCCGCTCCCAGCACCAGGGCCGCCGCAGCCGCCACCAGCCCCTGGGTAAAGCCCTGGCTGGGCGTGGCGGCGCGGTGCAGCGTCCAGGCCACCATGGGCGGGCCTATGATCTGGCCCAGACCGTAAGCGGCGGTGAGCAGCCCGGTGAAGCTGTCCCCTGCCGAAGGCCACACCCGGCGCGCCTCTTGCAGGCCAAAGAACGTGATGGCGGTGAATGGCAGGCCCAGCAACCAGCTGCCCAGCGCAAACCCGCCCACGCCGGGCCACACCAGGCTCAGACCAATCGCAGCGGCCTGCAGCAGATAAGCCACCAGCAGCAGCCAACGCCGGTCCCACGCCACCGGCGCGCGCGTGGACAGGGCGGCCCCCATGGCCACGCCCATGCCAAACAGAGGCCAGAACAAATCGGGCCACACCGAGCCAGCAGGCAAGGCCGCGCGCGCAATCACCGGCAAAAACGTGGCGGTGACGATGTAGCCCAGCCCCGCCAAACCATAGGCCAGCGTGAGCGCGCCGCGCGCTGCGGGCCCCAGGCCGGGAGGGTTGGCCACAGGCGCTGAGCTGGCTGCAGCGCCCGCCTGCGGCAGACCACGCACCACAGGCCACACCAGTGCACACAGCCCCACACACAGCAGGCCAAACACCGCCCAGCCCGCCGCAGCGGGCCAATGCCACGCCACCATGGCGCTGGCCGACAAGCCCGTGAGCGCAATGCCCAGGCCCGGCCCGCTGAAAATCAGCCCGCCCAGCGCGGGCTGCCCCAGCGCCACCAGGCGCAACATGCACCAGGCTGCAATATTGAGCAGCACCACCGCACTGGCCACCCCGGCACCGAACCGCAATGCCGCCCAGGCCCATGGCAAGGGCAACGCCATGGCCAGCGTGAGCAGCACCGTGGCCGCCAGCCCCCAGCGGGCCAGGCGTGCCGGGTGCCAGCGCTGGCGTGCTTTCGGCGCCACCCAGGGCAGCGCCATGCACGCCAGAGCCCCTAGCAGGTAGCCCACATAGTTGGCCGTGGCCAGCCAGCTGCCGTCCACCAAGGTGATCACGCCATCGCTCAGCATCATGGGCAGCAGCGGCGTGAAGGCAAACCGGCCAATACCCATGGCCGCCGCCAACGCGGCCATGCCCGCCAGGGCGACCACGTAGGGGCGGTCAGACAGGGCGCGCGGGGCCGGAGGCGGGGAGGGGTTCGGCATGAAAAAGAGCTCCACGAAGGCAGAGGGAATGCGGGATGTCTCGCTTATTATTCTCCAAAGAGATATATTTTTAGAAAACCATCTTTTAAAAAGAACGTTTGGATGGATTTCACCGCACTCGAAATCTTCAAGGCCGTGGCGGCCGAAGGCAGCGTGACCCGCGCGGCAGAGCAATTGGGCCGCGTGCAGTCCAACGTGACCACGCGGATTCAGCAGCTGGAAGAGCAGTTGGGCACGCCGCTGTTCTTGCGCCAGGGGCGGCGCATGGTGCTCACACCGGCTGGCGAATCCCTGCGCGGCTACGCCGACCGCCTGCTGGCCCTGGCCGAAGAGGCCCGCCAGGCCGTGCGCCCGCAGCAGCCGGGTGGGCGCCTGCGCCTGGGCGCCATGGAAAGCACGGCCGCAGCGCGCCTGCCCCAGCCGCTGGCGCAACTGCATGCCCGGTGGCCCGACGTGGTGCTGGACTTGTCCACCGGACCCTCCCGACAACTGGTGGAGCAAGTCGCCGCCCACACGCTCGATGCCGCCCTGGTCGCCTGGCCACCACCTGGGCTGGAAACCGATACGCCGGTGGAACGCACCACGGTGTTTCAAGAATCGCTGCTGCTGGCCCTGCCCGCACACCACCCACCGGTGCAAAGCCCCGCCGATTTGCAACTGCACACACTGGCCGCCTTCACACGCGGCTGTACCTACCGCCACATTGGCGAGGCATGGATGCTCAGCGCGCGCGGCACGCCACCCCTGGTGCTGGAACTGGCGTCGTACCACGCCATCATCGCCTGCGTGGCGGCGGGGCGCTGCGCGGGTGTGGTTCCCCAGGCTGTATGGGACTTGATGCGCGAACCCCCGGCCCTGCGCCTGGTACCCCTGCAGACCTGCGACACGGTGCTGGTGCGCCGGCGCGGCTACCAGTCGCCCGCGCTGGATGCGCTGCTGGCCTCATTGCAAGGCACACAGCAGCCAACGGCCGCCTGGATTTCATCGCCCTGACCCCGCCCGCCCTTCGAAAGAGCCTGCCCATGAATTCTTCACTTCTCCAGCGCCTTGGCATTGCATTGCCCATCATCCAGGGCCCCATGACAGGTTCTGACACGCCCGCGCTGGCCGCAGCGGTCTCGTCAGCGGGCGGCCTGGGCATGCTGGGCTGCGGCATGCGCTCGCCCGCCGCCATGGCCGAAGCCGCTGCCGCAGTGCGCCAGCAAACCGACCGGCCCTTTGGCATGAACCTGTTTGTGCAAGCCACGCCCAACCCCGACGAAGCCACTGTGCAAGCGGCGATGGAACGCCTGGCGCCGCTGTACGCCGAGCTGGGCCTGCAGCCCCAGCGCCCCGCGCAATGGTGCGAGGACTTTGCCGCCCAGTTCGAGGTGCTGGTGGCCCTGCGCCCGGCGGTGGCAAGCTTCACCTTCGGCATTCTGGACGCCGCCCAGGTGGCCCGCCTGCATGTGGCCGGCTGCCTGGTGGTGGGCACTGCCACCACCGTGGCCGAGGCACGCGCCTGGGCCGGTGTGGGGGCCGATGCAGTGTGTGCCAGCGGCACCGAAGCCGGGGGCCACCGGGGCACGTTCCTGGGTGATTTCACGGCAAGCCAGGTAGGCACCCTGGCGCTGGTGCCGCAGTGCGTGGATGCCGTGGACATCCCGGTCATTGCCGCGGGCGGCATCATGGACGGCCGGGGCATTGCTGCTGCGCAGGCGCTGGGCGCGCAGGCCGCGCAGATGGGCACGGCCTTTCTGGCATGCCCTGAATCCGGCATCGGTCCCGCGTACCGGCAGGCCCTGGCCCTGGCCCAAGACACCGACACGCGGCTCACGCGCGTTTTCTCGGGCCGCCCGGCGCGCGGCATTGTCAACGCGATGATGGAGTCTCTCGCCGCCGAGGAAGACCGCGTGCCCGCCTACCCCGTGCAAAACGCACTGACAGGCGCACTGCGCCGCGCGGCGGCCGCGCAGGGGCGCACCAGCCACCTATCGCTGTGGGCAGGGCAAGGGGTGGGGGCTGCCAGGCCAGTGCCAGCGGCGCGGCTGATGGCGTTGCTGGCCCGAGAGTGGCGGCTGGCTGCAGCCTCGGTTGCAGCCAAAGCAATCTGTAGAGGCGGGCTCGCTGGCTCTCGCTCTGATGCAGATGTGCCGCAATTGCTTTGCGCTCACTCGCCCACCAAGTAACGCGCAGCGACACTGCCGCGAACGTACAGACCACGATCCAGGTAATGATCCAGGCGCTTGCGATCAGGCGCACGTAATTTGATCAGAGGGGGCAGATCGCCGGTGACTCGGGAAAACAGCAAGCGCAACTTAAGCGGCGTGCGTCCCCAGCGACCCAGCACATGCAGGCGAAAAGGCCCATCCTCTGCACGAGCAAGGGCCAACCGATAGCCACCACGGCTGTGCAAGATGTATTGCAGTGCCAAGTGCATGCTGAGGTAGTCAGGCGAGTCGATGTGCTGGCGCACAGTTTCAAATACTCCCTTGTCTTTCAAATGGTCGATGTACTCTTGACCGCTGCGGTGGATGACCTCGGTGGTGAACTCATGTTGCCAGTCTACGATCAGTCTGCTGCCGGGCGGGGCTGCCATGAACCAGTTTTCCACCACCGGGTAAGCAGCATCACGGGTATGGCGCTCCAGGTAAAAGCCCATGAATTCAGCGGGTGTGCGTATGTACTGCGTCAACACCCAGTCCAGGGAGCGTGTGAGGATGCTGCTGGCATCCACCCAGATGCCTCCGTAACGGCGCAGCAATTCCAGACGAATCCAGTCGGCGCGTTTCGCATGCGATGCACTATCGAGCGCAGCAGGAATTTCTGGGATGTAGTCCAACACGCTGGTTTCATTGAGTATGCGAAGACTGAACCCTTGGTTGGTGCGCTGCCAGTTGTCGAAGCAACGCTGAATCAACGCAGGTGGCGCGGCACCGTTCCAGTAGGCCCAGACAATGGGCGGAATGGGCACGGGGGGCTCGGCCAAGGGAGCTAGTAGCGAAATGCCCTGGGCAGCTGGAATGTCGTGCAGCACGAATGCGGGCGCAGTGCAGTCTTCGAGTCGGCGTGGCCAAAGGGAGTAGAACAAGTGTAGGCCACGCGCGAGCCAGAGCTCGCCGCGGGTCTTTAGGGAAAGGGAATGCACAGCGCTGGTTGCAGAACTCATACAGATCGGTGGGCATAGGCCCGGCGGAATTTAAGCCAACGAAACCACCAACCACGTTGCACGTAGGCCCGTAGTAACGCACCAGCAGCAAGTGGAGAGGCCGAAGCGAAGTCCGCACGCAGGCGTTGTGCTGCAACATCTAGCTCCGCACTGGATGCCTCGGCTTTTTGAACAAAACGCATGGCTCCGTGCAGATTGCGCGCGCATTGGTGGGCCATGGCAAATTGCAGCCCAGCGTCGGCCAGTTCTGAACGCCCTGCGAGCGCCTGGTGCAACGTGAGTAGGGCCGCCGATTGGTCAAAGGCTTTGGCTAGCGTCATCGTTGCCAAAATACTACCGCCTCGTTGGCGGTAGGCGACCCAGGGCTGCGGCATGTAGTAGTAGCTGTTGGCACGGATCAAGGCCAAGGGCATGGTTGCCATGTCTTCAAAATAGCTGCCCTCGGGGAATCGAACGCCATCCACCCACAGTGCTCGGCGGGTGATTTTCGACCACGCATGCAGCTGCCCTGTGGCCAAGAGGCCACGCAGCAGGCCTGTGGGGCCATACTGAAGTACATGTGACGGTCCGTCGAAAGTGTGGCGGTGCGCCTCGCCACGCAACCGATGTTTGAGGCGAGGCTTCTCGCGCCAGACTTGAAAGTCGCACAGCACCGCATCGGGGCCGTGCGCCTGCACAATCTGGTGCAAAGCTGGGATGGCGCCGGGCAGTAACTTGTCATCAGAATCCAGAAACCAGATGTACTCGCCTTGGGCTTCACCCAACATGGTGTTGCGCGCGGCACTCAGACCTCTATTGCGGTCGTGCAGCAAGAGACGCAAGCGGCCTGGCCAGCGCGCCCGTAGTTGGTCAATGGTCTCGGAGGACCCGTCGGTGGAGCAGTCGTCCAGCAACAAGACTTCCACACTGCCGTCGTCTGGTGCTTGCGCCAGAACCGATGCAACGCACTCGGCCAGGTAATCGCGCACGTTGTATACGGGGATCAGCACGCTCAGCCACGGTGCCATCGGGGCTATGGTCATGGTAAGGATTTCTCCAGCAAACTACCTAAAAGAGCCTCGTACCGCTCGGTCATCGTGTTCAATCCGTAGCGCTGTAGTACCTCCGCGTGCGCGGCGGCAGCCATGCGTGCAGCGTCCTGAGGTTGGTTCAACAGCGTGGCGAGTGCGTCTGCCAGGGCCTGTGGGTTGGCGTGTTCCACCAGCAGTCCGGTGCGCCCGCTGTCGACGACCTCCTGCACACCAACCACCTGGCTGCCGACCACCGCACAGCCAGCGGCCATGCCTTCAATCAGCGACAGCGGCATGCCTTCGTAGTGGGTGGACAGCACGCAGATTTGGTGCCCCTTGAGCAACCCCGGTACGTCGTTGCAATGCCCGAGGAAGGTCACCTGGTCTGCCAGCCCCAGCGTTTGGGCCAGGCGCTCGGCGGCACGCCGCGCACTGGCCTTGCCCCCCCCGGCCAGCAGCACTGGCGGCCTCAGCCCACGGGTGCGCAGGAGGGCCACCGCCTGCAACAAGGTGGCATGGTCTTTTTGCCGCGCAAACCGCGCAGCCATCACGATGCCGGGAATGCGCTGTACAAACGTATGCGCCGGGGCATTGGCATAAGGCTCCAGGCGGATGCCATTGGGAATGGCATGCACACGGTCTTGCGGAAATCCATACCCCAGCAACGCACTGCGCACCCCTTCAGAGCACCCCACGATGGCATCGGTACGGCGGGCCAGCCAGCGCGCCTGCACCAAGCGCCAGGCGTTGTAGCGCTCGCGGGAGTTGTGCTCGACATGCACCAAGTGCCGCACACCCGCCAGCAGCCCCGCATAGCGGCCCCAAAGGTGTTCGCTGTAGCCATGCGCGACCAGGATGTCCGGCTGGAATCTTCGGCACAAAGAGGCCAGCGCCCACACCGTGGCGGCATGGGACCAGCCAGGCACCAGCTCCACGCGCAAGCCGTCCGCCTGTAGCGCACGCACTCGCTCAGGCAACGTGGTTCGCTTGCGGCGCAGCACCAACAAGGCATCGAAGCGGCCCGCTACACCGTGCGCTCGAACCAAATCCACCGCCACCTGGGTGGCGCCAGAAAATCCACCCGTCACAAAATGCAGCACCTTGGGCCGCTGGCCCCGTGGCTGCGTCACGACACCGCCCGTTCAGACTGCGCAGCGCCGCTCGGCAGCTGCTGCAGACCGAGCAGTGCGCCCCAAACAGCCATGTTCATGAACAGATAAAACATGATCCCGCTGTTATGGGCAAAGAACACCTGCGTGAGTCCAAAGCCCATGTACAACACAGGAATGCACAGCCCGGACAAACGCACAGCCACCATCTGCGCCTTCAACGGATCTGGCAGGCCTGCCATGGCCTGGAGGCGGCGCCGACTGGGCCAAAACAGCGCAATCGGCACCCCATAAAAGATCAGCAGCATGCCTACACCCACCAGGCCCGTTTTCACAAAAACATCCAGCACCTCGTTGTGTGCATAGATGTATTCCATGATGGCCGGTTGGTATTGGCCTGCCGCCACGCGACGGGCTTTGTCTTGCAAATAGCCCGCCATGCCCCAGCCCGTCAAAGGCTTTTCACGCCCGGCATCCCAGGCATAGCGCCAATGCTCCAGCCGCTGCCCCACCGAGTTGTCTGCCTCCCGCTGGGCGCCATAGACCTGCACCTCATGGCGCATGAGATGCCAGCGTGTCTCCACCATCTCCCAGTTCAGCGCTGTCACCAACGTCAGCGCCACCAGGATGCCCGCCAAAATACGGAACAACCTGCCTGGGCGCAGCCGCTGAAACAGCACAAGCACCAGCGGAATCGCCAGCAGCAAGGCCAGCCAGCCCCCCCGCGACTGCGACAACATCGAGGCATTGAGCGCGGCCAACACTGCCAACACCGCCACGGCCACGACAGCGCGTGAAAGTTGCCGATACAGCGCAATGGTCTGCACCGCGAGCATGGCGCCCAGCAGCAGCACCAGGTTGCCCCACTGAATGGCGTTGGTGCGGTTTGATGGAAAGCCCGACGCACGCGGTGCGCCCTCCACATGCACCTGCCACAGAGCCACGCCGCACACGCCAATGCAGCCGATCAAAAGCCCCCAAAACAACGCACGCGCACGCGGGGGAAAGGCCGCGATGAACAGCAGGCAAGGCACGGCAAGGGCGAATTTCAGCGACCGATCGAAACGCCCCCAGTTCTCACGCGGATCTGACAGTGCAAACCACAGAAGCGCCATGCCCAGCATGGCCAGCGCCAGCACCACCGTGGCGCGATCTGGCCGCACGGTCGCCCAGCGCGGCAAAGAGAACAGCGCACCCAGCAGCAGCAAAACCGCACCGTACGAATAGCCAGAGGCCACCGACAGCGCCAAGGCCGGGAGCAAGAACGCCACCAGCGTGGCCAGTTGCCGCTGCCAAGGCGATGGGCCAAGAAAAGACAGAAGGTGCATGAAAAACTTGCGTGTCGGCAAGCGCGCCGACAGATATTAGATGTGACCCGTACAGGCACATGGAAGTGCCTCTGAAGAACCCGTAAAGCGCCCTTTACGACACAAACCTGCGCTGCGATCAACGCAACCCAGAGGCCGAAGTGCAAAAATCCTTCATTGCATTTTTCCACACTTCGGGGCTCCGTATCCATGACACGCCAACTTCCCGCAGCCGCGTTCCGCATCGCCTACCAGCTGCTGGCACGACTGCAGCCGCACCGTGCGGCAGCCTACACGCCCCCAGCCCCCCCAGGCGCCCCCACGGCCCCAAGCACGGCACCCACCGAGCACCCCGCGCCCATTCCCCGCAAGATCTGGAGTTACTGGCATGCGGTGGAACCCGACCCTTTCGTCCAGCAATGCATCGCCAATTGGCAAACCCAGTGCCCCGATTTTGAAGTACAGGTACTGAACCAGCAGACCGTGCGCGACCATGTGCCGCCCACCGACTGGCCTGAGGGGTTCAGTGCGCTGAACCCCGTCAAGCAGTCTGACTGGATTCGCCTGTACCTGGTCAGTCGCTACGGTGGCTACTGGCTAGATGCCAGCGTGGTACTGACCCAGCCCCTGGACTGGCTAGAGGCCAGGCAAGGCGCAGAGCACTCGGAATTCGTCGGTTTTTACCTGGGCGGCTACACGCACGATGCCCGCTACCCCGTGATCGAGAACTGGGCGTTTGGCGCACCAGCGGGTGGGGCGTTTGTGACGGCATGGCAAAGAGAGTTTCACCATGCGCTTTTTGAAATCGGCACGCAAGCCTATTTGGCATCGCTGCAGCGCGAACCAGGTTACGCCGCATTGCTGCAGGGCATCACCGATCCGGTCTATTTGCTGGGGCATGTCACCGCCCAGCGGGTGCTGCGCCGCCACCCGAACAGCCGACTGACGCTCTCCAAAGCCGAGGACACGGCGTTTTTCTATCAAAAAGCCGTGTCGTGGAAGTGGTACCTGCTCTACCCACGCCTGTGCCTGGTGGCCGCAGACCCCCACATGGCGCCACTGGTCAAGCTGCGCGGCGGAGAGCGCCGGCATTTCGCTGAACTCATGGCACAACACGGCGCCCCCGCGCCCCACAGCCTGTGGGGGAAGGCCTGCCAGGCCGCCGCCCCTTTGCCCCCCGCCGCCCGCCCTGCGGCGCCACATTGAACGCATCGCCAGCGGGGTGCTGGGCTGGGGTTGTCTGAGCTGCAAGCTCAGTGCCCCGCGCGAACCACTTCGCCCGCCTTCAGGCGGTACACGGTGCCGCAGTAAGGGCACTTGCCTTCGCCGGTGTGGGCCACATCCAGGTACACCTTGGGGTGGCTGTTCCACAGCTTCATGTCGGCCTTGGGATTGGGGCAGAACACGGCCCCTTGGGCGTTCAGGTCCTTGGCCAGAACTTCTACAACTGCTTGGGACATGATCAAACCTTGGTGAGCCAGTGGGCGTATTGGGGATTGCGGCCGTTGACGATGTCAAAGAACGCGGTCTGGATTTTTTCGGTGATGGGGCCACGGCTGCCAACATAGTCGCCCTTGCCCAGCTCGATGCGATCCAGCTCGCGGATGGGGGTGACTTCGGCAGCGGTGCCGGTAAAGAAGGCTTCGTCGGCGATGTACACCTCGTCGCGTGTGATGCGCTTTTGCACGATCTCCAGGCCCAAGTCCTTGGCGATGTGGAAGATGGTGTTGCGGGTGATGCCGTTCAGGGCACCGGCCGACAGGTCGGGCGTGTAGATCACGCCGTTCTTGACCACAAAAATATTCTCGCCCGCGCCTTCGGACACGAAACCGGAGCTGTCCAGCAGCAGCGCTTCGTCGTAGCCCTCGTCGGTGGCTTCCATGTTGGCCAGGATGGAATTGGTGTAGTTGCTCACCGCCTTGGCCTGCGTCATGGTGATGTTGACGTGGTGGCGCGTGTAGCTGCTGGTCTTGACGCGGATGCCGCGCTTCATGCCCTCTTCACCCAGGTAAGCACCCCAAGCCCAGGCGGCCACCATCAGGTGGATGGTGTTGCCCTTGGGGCTGACGCCCAGCTTCTTGTCGCCCACCCAGGTCAGGGGGCGGATGTAGCCGGATTCGAGCTTGTTCTCGCGGATCACGGCCTTTTGCGCCTCGTTGACCTCTTCCTGGCTGAACGGGATCTTCATGCGCAGGATCTTCGCGCTGTTGAACAGGCGCTCAGTGTGCTCCTGCAGACGGAAGATCGCCGGGCCGTTGACGGTGTTGTAGGCACGCACGCCTTCAAAAGCGCCGCAGCCGTAGTGCAGCGTGTGGGTCAGCACATGGATCTTGGCATCGCGCCAATCGACCATCTGGCCGTCCATCCAGATTTTGCCGTCGCGATCGGCCATCGAGGGAACTACGGGGCTCATGGGTGTCCTTTGTGGGTTGCTGTGGTTGAGCAAGCCCCTGATTTTACGGGCGGCAGCAGGGGCCGCGCACGCAAAACCAGCCCACCCCGGCCGGGGCCTTACTCGGCGGCGGTGGATTCCTGCGCCTGTGGCCGCTCCAGCGTCCACTTTTGCAGGCGGCCATGGATGAATTCGCAGGTCACATGCGACTGTGTGCCATCGGTCCAGCGGTAAATCTCTGGGTCGGTGTCGGCGGGCGACAGGCGCTCGCCCAGCGACTGCGTCATGGCCATCACGTGCATCAGGTTCACGCCGGGTTTGAGCCGGGCATTGAGCATGACGGCGCTGCCCACATACCCCATGGGGCGGTTGGCAGCTTTTTTCATCACGTTCATGAGCCGCGTGAAATGCAGCAGCGCCCACATGACCAGGCCGCCCACCACGGCCGCCACGCCAGGCCAGCCAGCAGAGGCGTAGCCCACCAGCACCAGCCCGATGACCCCGGCGGGGACAAAAATATTGCGCAAATTCATGGGCGTCATTGTCGTATGGGCGGCGGCTGCGCGCACTGCGGAGAGTGCGTACGGCGGCGCACCCCCAGGCGGCGCAGCCTGTCAGCCGATGCCGCGCACCACGTTCATGGCTTCTTCCACCCGCTCCACCGCGTGAATGGTCAGTCCCTCGATGGGCTTTTTGGGCGCGTTGGCCTTAGGCACCACAGCCACGGAAAAGCCCAGCTTGGCGGCCTCCTTCAGGCGCTCCTGGCCGCGCGGCGCGGGGCGCACCTCACCAGCCAACCCCACTTCGCCAAAGGCCAGGAAGCCGCGCGGCAACGCCTTGCCCCGCAGGCTGGAGGTGATGGACAACATCACCGCCAAATCGGCCGCCGGTTCGCTGATGCGCACGCCGCCCACGGCGTTCACAAACACGTCTTGGTCCATGCAGGCCACCCCGGCGTGGCGGTGCAGCACGGCCAGCAGCATGGCCAGGCGGTCCTTGTCCAGGCCCACCGACAGGCGCCGGGGGCTGGGCCCGCCGCTGTCCACCAGCGCCTGGATCTCGACCAGCAGGGGGCGTGTGCCCTCCAGCGTCACCATCACGCAGCTGCCGGGCACCGGCTCACTGTGCTGGCTCAGAAAAATGGCACTCGGGTTGCTCACGCCCTTGAGGCCCTTTTCGGTCATGGCGAACACGCCGATTTCGTTCACGGCGCCAAAGCGGTTCTTGATGGCGCGCACCAGCCGGAACTGGCTGTGCGTGTCGCCTTCAAAGTACAGCACGGTGTCCACCATGTGCTCCAGCACGCGCGGGCCCGCCAGCGCGCCCTCCTTGGTCACATGGCCCACCAGAATCACGGCAATGCCCGTGCCCTTGGCCATGCGTGTGAGGTGCGCCGCACATTCGCGCACCTGGGCGACCGAGCCCGGCGCGCTGGTGAGCTGGTCGGAATACGTGGTCTGGATGGAGTCGATAACGACCACGGCAGGCTGCGTGGCATCCACCGTCGCCAGGATTTTTTCGAGCTGAATTTCGGCCAGCAACTGCACCTGGCTGCCGTCAATGCCCAGTCGGCGCGAGCGCAGCGCCACCTGCGCGCCGCTTTCTTCGCCCGTCACGTACAGCGCGGGCAGGCCCGCGCGTTGCAGGGCGTCCATGGCCTGCAGCAGCAAGGTGGATTTGCCAATGCCCGGGTCGCCGCCGATCAGCACCACGCCGCCTTCCACAATGCCACCGCCCAGCACGCGGTCCAGCTCGTCGATGCCGCTGGGGGTGCGGGCCACGTCCTGGGCCTCGATGGCGGCCAGCGGCAGGACGGGCTGCGCGTTGGCCAGGCCCGCGTAGCCTTGCGGCGCGCTCAGGCGGTTTTTGCCCGGCCCGGCCTCGGCCACCTGCTCGATCAGGGTGTTCCAGGCGCCGCAGGACGGGCATTTGCCCAGCCAGCGCGGGCTGGTGCCGCCGCATTCGGTACAGGTAAACGTGGTTTTGTCTTTGGCCATGGCGATAGGAAAGGGGAGCCCCCGATGCAAGGGCAGCCGACTATAGCGGCCATGCCAGCAAGCGCGCGCCACAGCCCGTACGATGGCGGGCTAGGCAAAGACCCATGGAGCACAAATTGCAGACACCTACCAACCGTTTCAAACAGGCCATGGCCCAGCGGCAGGCACAGATTGGCCTGTGGCTCGGCCTGGCCGACGCCTACAGTGCAGAGATCCTCGCGGGCACCGGCTATGACTGGCTGCTGGTCGATGGCGAACACGCGCCTAACGACCTGCGCTCCATCCTGCACCAGCTGCAGGCAATAGCCAGTGCGGCCAGCGCCACCAGCGCCCTGCCGCCCGGCGCGCAGGCGCCCCACCCCATTGCGCGCGTGCCCGTGGGCGACACGGCACTGATCAAGCAGTTCCTGGACCTGGGCGTGCAGACCCTGCTGGTGCCCATGGTGGACACCGCCGAGCAGGCCCAGCAGCTGGTGCGCGCCACGCGCTATGCGCCCGAAGGCGTGCGCGGCATGGGCAGCGCGCTGGCCCGCTCGTCGCGCTGGCAGGCGTACCCGCAGTACGTGCACGAGGCCAACCAGCAGATCTGCCTGCTGGTGCAGGCCGAGACGGTAGAAGCCATGAACAACCTGGACGCCATTGCTGCCACGCCCGGTGTGGACGGCGTGTTCATCGGCCCGGCGGACCTGTCGGCATCGATGGGCCACCCGGGCAACCCAGGGCACCCCGAGGTGCAGGCGGCCATCCACGACGGCATTGCGCGCATCCTGCGCGCGGGCAAGGCGCCGGGTATTCTGGCCACCACCGAATCGCAGGCACGCCAGTGGCTGGCAGCGGGCGCGCTGTTTGTGGCCGTGGGGGTGGACACCATGCTGCTGGTCAGCGCTGCGCAGGATTTGCTGGCGCGCTTTCGCACGGAAACCGCCACCCCAGCGGTGCGGCCACTGGGCTACTGACAGCGCTGCACGCTCACCCCCTGTTCACCCACTCCTCGGTCCATAACGACTCTATGACGATGAAAGCATGTATCTACGGCGCAGGTGCGATTGGCGGCTGGCTGGGCGTGGCCCTGGCGCAGGCGGGCCACCCGGTCAGCCTGGTGGCGCGCGGCGAGACATTGCGCGCCCTGCAGACGCAGGGCCTGCGCATGCGGCGCACCGACGGCACGCTAGCGCAGGTGCCCGTCACCGCCCACAGCGACCCGGCCGCCCTGGGCGTGCAAGACCTGGTGGTCATCGCCGTGAAAGCCCCCGGCCTGCCGGACGTGGCACGCGCCATTGCGCCGCTGCTGGGCCCCCACACCGTCGTGCTCACCGCCATGAATGGCGTGCCGTGGTGGTTTCTTGACGGTGTTGGCGGCGCGGCGCAGGGTCGCGCGCTTGAATCGGTGGACACGGGGGGCGTGATTGCCCAGGCCATTCCCGCACGCAGCGTGCTGGGCGGCGTGGTGCATGCCAGTTGCTCGCTGGAAGCGCCGGGCTTTGTGCGCCACCACTTTGGCGACCGGCTCATCCTGGGCGAGCCCGATGGCAGCCGCAGCGCACGCCTGCTGGCCCTGGCAGACAGCCTGCAGCGCGGCGGCATCCAGGCCGAGGTGTCGGACTGCATTCAGAAAGACATCTGGTTCAAGCTGTGGGGCAACCTGACCATGAACCCCATCAGCGCCCTGACCGGCGCCACCATCGACCGCATCCTGGACGACGACCTGGTGCGGGGCTTTGTGAGCGCGGTGATGCTGGAAGCCAAGGCCATCGGTGAAAAACTGGGCCTGCCGATTGACCAGCAGCCCGAAGACCGCCACGCCGTTACGCGCAAGCTGGGCGCGTTCAAGACCTCGATGCTGCAGGACGTGGAGGCGAGCAAGCCCCTGGAGATTGACGCCCTGGTGGGCGCAGTGCGCGAGCTGGGGCAGATCACCAGCACCCCCACGCCCCACACCGATGCCCTGCTGGGGCTGGTGCGGCTGATGGCTCGCACCCGCGGGCTGTATTGATTCCTTTAACCAAAATAGCCTCTAGCGCTTATATATAAAGCGCAAGCAGCTATTAACTTAATAGCAAACCACCATGCTCACGTTGTACTACACCCCTGGCACCTGTGCGCTGGCCGTGCGCATCGCCTTGGAAGAGGCCGCGGCCCCGCACCAGCTGGTGCGCGTGGACTTTGCGGCAGGCCAGCAGCGCACGCCAGAGTACCTGGCCATCAACCCCAAGGGGCGGGTGCCCGCGCTGGTCACGCCCCAGGGCACGCTGACCGAAACGCCCGCCCTGCTGGCCTACGTGGCGCAAGCCTTCCCGCAGGCCGGGCTGGCCCCTGCCGACCCCTACGGCTTTGCGCGCATGCAGGAGTTTCACAGCTACCTCGCCTCCACCGTGCACGTGGCCCACGCCCACCGCCCCCGCGCCAGCCGCTGGGCCGACGAGCCCGAGGCCCAGGCCGCCATGCAGCGCAAGGTGCCGCAGAACATGACCGACTGCTTTCAGCTCATCGAAACCCACTACCTCAGCGAAGGCCCGTGGGTGCTGGGCGATCAGTATTCGGTGGCCGATGGCTACCTGTTCACCGTGGCCAGCTGGCTCAAGAGCGACGGGGTGGACATTGCCCTCTTCCCCAAGGTGCACGCGCACACCCAGCGCATGTTGCAGCGCCCCGCCGTGCAGCGCGCACTGGCCTGACGCCCCTGCGGGCACAAAAAAGCCCCGGTGCTTTGCAGGCACCGGGGCTTTTTTACTGGGCGAAGGCGATCAGTTCACCTTCAGGTAGCGCCAGTCGATGCGGTTGTCCGCGCGGTGGATGATCTCCACCTTCTTCGAGCCCGCCCAAGGAATCACCTGGTTGTACAGCGGAATGTGCGACACCAGCTCATGCTCCTTGATCAGCGCCTGCTCGATCAGCTGGTTGCGCGTGGTGGCATCGGTTTCCTTCTTGATCCGCTCGATCAGCGCATCCATCTGCGGGTCAGAGAAGCGGCCCAGGTTGAAGTTGCCGTCCCCGCCCGCGCCGGGCGAGCGCACCAGCGACTGCAGGCTGTAGAACGCGTCAAACGTGGGCACGCCCCAGCCCAGCAGGTAGATGCTGGCTTCGTTGCGCTGGATCATCGGAAAGTAGGTGGCAAACGGCAGCGAACGCAGCTTGGCCTTCACGCCCACCTTGGCCCACTGCGAGGTGATGGCCTGGCACAGCTGTTCGTCGTTGATGTAGCGGCCCGCGCTGCACGCAAAGTCCACCTCAAACCCGTTGGGGTAGCCCGCATCGGCCAGCAGCTTTTGCGCGGCCTTGGGGTCATAGGGGTAGCGCACGTCGGCCTTCTTGGTCCAGCCGTTCACCTGGTTGGCAATCAGCGTGCCGGTGGGCTGGGCCAGTCCGCGCAGCACCACGCGCTGGATGGACTGGATGTCGATGGCCTGGTACAGCGCCTTGCGCACGCGCAGGTCCTTCAGCGGGTTCTTGCCCTTCACGTCCGAGCCGGGCAGTTCTTCGCGGAACTGGTCCAGGCCCAGGAAGATGGTGCGGTACTCCGGCCCTTCCAGCACCTGCAGGTTGGGCGTCTGCTTGATGCGTGCCAGGTCTTGCAGGCTGGGGTCGATCACGAAATCAATCTCACCCGAGAGCAGCGCCGCCGTGCGCGTCGCATCGGCCTTGATGGGGGTGTAGACGATTTCGGTCAGGTTGGTGGGGTACTTGCCCTTGCCCCACCAGTGCGGGTTGGGCTCCAGCACCACGCGCTGGTCGGGCGTCCACTGCTTGAGCTGGTAGGGGCCGGTGCCCAGCGCGTTGCGGTGGGCAAAGGTTTCGTCCTTGGTCTTGATGTCCTTGGGCTCCACCGATTTGTTCTTCTCGGCCCAGGCCTTGCTCATGATGCGCAGCTCGGTGAGCTGGTTCACCAGCACGGGGTTGGGCAACTCGGAATGGATGTCGATGGTGTAGGCATCGACCTTTTCCACGCGGTCAATCCCCTGCGTGTAGACCGCGAAGTTGGAGCTTTTGGCCTTGGCGCGCTCCAGCGAGAACTTGGCGTCGTCGGCCGTGAACTCGCTGCCGTCGCTGAACTTCACGCCGCGGCGCAGCGTCAGGCGCAGCTGTGTGGGCTTGATGAGCTTCCACTCGGTAGCGAGCGACGGCTCGGGCTTGAAGGTCTTGCTGTTGTATTCGACCAGCGTGTCGTACACCGCGCCGTGCATGGTGTTGTTCACGCCCACGTTCTGGGCGTGGATGTCCCACGAAGAAATGTCCACAGAACGGGACCAGCGGAAGGTTTTGGCCTGCACGGTCAGCGGCAGGGCCGTGGCCAGGGCGGCCGCGAGCAAAAGGGTTTTGAAACGCATGGGGGATCACTCCAGATCAATCAATCCCCCCACTATGAACCAAATCACAGGGCGTTGTAACGAACTTATCGTTCTTAGCTTAGACCCATCGCAAATGCCAAGGCCATCATGCAAACCGCAGTGACCCCATCCAGCACCCGCCACGCCTGGGGGGAGGCGAACAGTGGCGCCAGCCAGCGTGCGCCAAAGCCGATGGCAGTGAACCACAGTGCGCTGGCCAAGGCCCCGCCGGTGGCAAAGGCCGCCCGCCCCCATGTGGGGTAGGGGCTTGCCATGGTGCCCAGCAGCACCACGGTGTCCAGGTACACATGGGGGTTGAGCCAGGTCAGGGCCAGCAGCGTGAGCACCGTGCTGCGCAGGCTGTTGCCTGGCCCGCCCGCCGTCACCAGCAGCTGGCCCGGCCGCAGTGCCCGCGCACCGGCTTGCAGGGCATAGGCCAGCAAAAACAAGGCACCCGCCCAGCGCATCCACTGCCCCCACTCGGGCCGCGCCAGCAGAACACCGCCCATGCCCCACACCCCGGCCTGCAGCAGCACCGCATCCGACAAAGCACACAGCGCCACCACGGGCAACACATGCTCACGGCGCAAACCCTGGCGCAGCACAAACGCGTTTTGCGCGCCAATGGCCATGATCAGCATGGCGGTGGAACTGAAGCCGTGAACGAAAGCAGTGGTGGTCATGGCCTGCATTCTGGCGACTGCACCACAGTCATGCCAGCTATACTTTTTAACGATCCGTCAAAATTGCTAACCAGCCATGCAGCTCGATTCGGCCCAGCTCAATGCGTTTTCTGCCGTCATCGACGAAGGCAGCTTCGAGCGCGCAGCCGCCTTGCTGCACATCACCCGCTCTGCGGTGTCGCAGCGCATCAAGCTACTGGAAGAGCGTGTGGGCCAGGTACTGGTGCGCCGCGCCACGCCCTGCACTGCCACCGAAGCCGGGCAGGCCCTGTACCGCCACGCCCGCGAAATTGCGCTGAGCGAGGCCGATGCGCTGGCCGCCATTGGCGGGGGCCCGCGCAGCACCACGCGCCTGGCCATCGGCGTCAATGCCGACTCGCTGGCCACCTGGTTCCCGGCCGCCATGGCGCAGGCGGGGGAAGACCCTTCCATCACCTTCGACATCCATGTGGAAGACCAGGACCATTCGGCCAACCTGCTGCGCGAAGGCCGCGTGATGGCCGCCGTGACGGCCGACCCCCAGCCGGTGCAGGGCTGCCAGGTGCTGCCCCTGGGCACCCTGCGCTACCGGGCGCTGGCCAGCCCGGCCTTCATGCAACGCTTCTTTGCCACAGGCGTGACAGCCACCACGCTGGCACGCGCACCCATGCTGGTCTTCAACCGCAAGGATGCGCTGCAAGGCCGCTATGTACGCCGCATTACCCGCCGTGCGCTTACGCCGCCCGTGCATTGGCTGCCCGAGGCACACGCTTTCGTCAAAGCCACCGAGGCCGGCCTGGGCTGGGGCATGGCCCCGGACCTGATGGTGGCAGGCCACCTGCGCGCCGGCACGCTGGTCGAGCTGATTGCAGGCAAGCCGGTGGATGTGCCGCTGTACTGGCAGTACTGGCGGCTGAATGTGCAGGCCCTGGCCCGCATGACCGCCGCCGTGCAGTCCCAGGCGCACCGCGCACTCGCCACCCGCTGACGAACAGCGACGCGACGGCTGGCTATTCCATGCGCTGCGCCTCGCCCAGAAAGCCCCCGCTCTGGTGCGCCCACAGGCGCGCATAAATGCCGCCCTGGGCCAGCAGTTGGGCGTGGGTGCCTTCTTCGACGATGCGGCCTGCATCCATGACGATGAGGCGGTCCATCGCTGCGATGGTGGACAGGCGGTGAGCGATGGCGATCACGGTCTTGCCCTGCATGAGACCGTCCAGGCTTTGCTGGATGGCGGCTTCGACTTCGGAGTCCAGCGCGCTGGTGGCTTCGTCCAGCAGCAGGATGGGCGCGTCTTTGAGCATGACGCGGGCAATGGCCACGCGCTGGCGCTGGCCGCCCGAGAGCTTCACGCCACGCTCGCCCACATGGGCTTCATAGCCGCGGCGGCCTTGGGGGTCGGTCAGGGTGTCGATGAAGGCGGCGGCCTCGGCGCGCTCGGCGGCGGCGTGCAGTTCTTCCTCGGTGGCATCGGGGCGGCCGTAGAGGATGTTGTCGCGCATCGAACGGTGCAGCAGCGAGGTGTCTTGCGTGACCATGCCGATGGCGTGGCGCAGGCTGTCTTGCGTCACTTTTGAAATGTCCTGCCCATCGATCAGCACGCGCCCGCCCTGAATGTCATGAAAGCGCAGCAGCAGATTGACCAGAGTGGACTTGCCCGCACCCGAGCGGCCGATGAGGCCGATGCGCTCGCCGGGGCGAATGGTGAGGCTGAGCCCGTCAATCACCGGGCGGCCACCATCCTGGTAAGCAAAGCGCACTTGCTCAAAGCGCACTTCGCCCTGCGTCACGCGCAGGGGCTGGGCGCCAGGGGCGTCCACCACCTGGCGGGGGCGGGTCAGGGTGTTGATACCGTCCTGGATGGTGCCCACACTTTCAAACAGGGTGGTCACTTCCCACATCACCCAGTGGGCGTGACCGGCCACACGCAGGGCCATGGCGGTGACGGCAGCCACCGCGCCAGCGCCCACCTGGCCTTGCGTCCACAGCCACAGCGCGGTACCGCAGGCGCCCAGAATCATGCCCACCACCAGCACGTGGTTGACGATTTCAAACCGGCTCACCAGGCGCATCTGTGCGTAGCCGGTGAGCTTGAAGGCATCCATGGCAGCGCGGGCAAACTCGGCTTCGCGGTGGGTGTGCGAGAAGAGCTTGACGGTGGCGATGTTGGTGTACGCGTCGGTGATGCGCCCGGTCATGAGGGCGCGGGCGTCGGCCTGGTCGCGGCTGACCTTGCCCAGGCGGGGCACAAAGTACCAGCACACCAGGCCGTAGCACACCAGCCAGCCCGCAAACGGCAGCAACAGCCGCGCATCAAAGCCCCAGGCCAGCAGCAAGATGGTGATCAGGTACACACCCATGCCCACCACCACGTCGGTGGTGGTGAAGATCATGTCGCGCACGGCCAGCGCGGTCTGCATGATCTTGGTGGTGATGCGGCCGGCGAACTCGTCGGCATAAAAGGCCATGCTCTGGCCCAGCATCAGGCGGTGAAAGTTCCAGCGCAGGCGCAGCGGCAGGTTGATGGCCAGCGCCTGGTGCTTGACGCTGGTGCGCAGCGCCACCAGCGCAATGCTGGCCACCATGACCGCAGCCACCCAGGTGAGCGTGTTGCCGCGCTGCGCCCACAGGGTGGCGGGCGTAGCGGCGGCAATCCAGTCCACCACGCGGCCCAGCACGGCGAACAGCAGGGCTTCGTACACGGCAATCAGCGCCGACAGCCCGGCCATCGCCACCACATAGCCGCGCACGCCGCGCGCGCAGGCCCACACGAACGCCAAAAACCCCCGGGGCGGCAGCGCAGGCTCGTTGGTCGGGTAACAGGGAACGCTTTTTTCGAAAAACTTGAACAACAAGGCAGGCCTCCAGTGCCGAGCATCCTAGGCAATGTCCATGAACATTGCCTCCACTACGGGATTGGCGGGCGATCCAAAACGCTACACTTTTAATAGCTACCTGCGCTTGATGGGCGGGCGCTATCAGCCATTTTCATCCTCATCTGACGGGCGTACGCTTCAGCCACCCTGCAGCACCCGCACCGCTTCGGGCAGCGAATCCACCTGCGGCAGGAAGTGGTCGATGGTGGCGCCCAGCAGCACGGTGCACAGCAGCGCGCCCAAAAGGGGCTTCCAGGTCAGGCGCACGGCGGCGGTGAGCCAGCCTTCGCGTTCCACCCGTGTGGCCACGCGCACGGCGGCCACGGAAAAGGCCAGCTCCACCGCCACGGCCAGCAGCACGTCCCAGCTGAAGAACAGCATGGCCAGCGCGCCCGCACCGGCCAGAATGGCAGCGCCGATCAGAAAGATGGCCACCACCGGAAT
This sequence comes from uncultured Acidovorax sp., assembly GCF_964021665.1. Lineage (NCBI taxonomy): Bacteria > Pseudomonadati > Pseudomonadota > Betaproteobacteria > Burkholderiales > Comamonadaceae > Acidovorax > uncultured Acidovorax sp. The sequence goes on along the minus strand of NZ_CAXIAK010000012.1, from coordinate 31,442 downwards.
GATCACCACGGCGCCTTCGTCGGCGCTGCCCAGGCCATCCAGCGCGCCGCTGGCCAGGTCGCCCAGGCCTTTACTGGATTCCGCGCTGTCGGCCACATCGCTCATGCGGGGCATTTCGGGCGCGCGGGTACCGCCACTGCGGGGCACGGAGCGGGCCAGGTCGGCCACGTCCACCGCCACATCCAGGGCATCGCCCGCATCGGCACTGCCGTGTTCCTCCTCGTCATCGAGCAGGCGCGCAGCCCACCAGCGCAGCACCAGCAGATAAATGCCATAGCCCACGGCCAGCGTGATGGCGTAGCGCACCGACAGCAGGTGCACGCCCGCCTGCTTTTGCAACCAGGCGGCCAGCAACATGCCCAGCAGCGTGAGGGTGCCGATGCACAGGCCATGCCAGCGCAGGCTGTGGCATTGCTCAAGGTCGTGGGCCACATCGCGCGCGGTCAGGCGCACAGAGGTCCAGCGGCGGCGTGGGGAGCGGCGGGTGGTCATGGGGCCGCACTATAAGTGCGGCGGCTTGCACGGCAAGGCGAACCAACGACGTGATACGTCGAACGGCGCTGCCGTATCAGTCCACCACCACCGGCACCCGCTGCGCCAGCGCGCACATCAGCTCATAGCCCACGGTGCCTGCGGCGCGGGCCACTTCGTCAATGCCCAGCACCTCGCCGTTGCTGGCTCGGCCCCACAGCGTGACTTCGCTGCCCATGCCCACGGGCACACCGGCCTGCTGCAGGGGGGTGAGGTCCACGGTAATCATGTCCATGCTCACGCGGCCCACCAGGCGGGTGCGCACGCCGTTCACCAGCACCGGCGTGCCAGTGTCGCAGTGGCGCGGGTAGCCGTCGGCATAGCCGCAGGCGGCCACCCCGATGGTGAGCGGCCCTTCGGCCGTGAAGCGCGAGCCATAGCCCACGGTGTCGCCCGCCTGCAGTTGCTGGGTGGCCAGCAGCCGGGTCGATAGCGTCATGGAGGGCTGCAGGCCCCAGTGGGCGGCGGTGTTCTCTGGGCAGTCGGGCGCGCTGCCGTACACCACGATGCCGGCGCGCACCCAGTCGGCGCGCACCCCGGCATCGGCCGCGTGGCGCAGGGTGGCGGCGCTGTTGCTCAGGCTGCGCTCGCCGGGCAGGTCTTGCGTGGCGGTGTTGAAGGCGGCCATCTGGTGGGCAATGCCGCGCGGGCCGTCGGCGTCGCTGAAGTGCGTCATGTACGAGATTTCATCCACCTGCGGCAGCGCGTTCAGCCGCGCCCAGGCGGCGCGGTAGCGGGCAGGCGTGAAGCCCAGGCGGTTCATGCCCGAATTCATCTTGAGGAACACGCGGTGCGGCACCTGCGTCTTGTGCGCGGCCAGCCAGTCGATCTGCTCATCGCAGTGCACCGCGTGCCACAGGCCCAGGCGCGAGCACAGTTCCAGATCGCGCGGCTCGAACACACCTTCGAGCAGCAAGATGGGGCCACGCCAGCCCAGGGCGCGCACGCGCTCGGCCTCCGCCAGGTCCAGCAGGGCAAAGCCATCGGCCGCGCGCAGGCCTTCAAACACCCGCTCAATACCGTGCCCGTAGGCGTTGGCCTTGACCACGGCCCAGACTTTGGCATCGGGCACGGCGCTTTGCACGCGCTGGAGGTTGTGTTGCAGAGCAGCGGTGTGGATGTGGGCTTGGATAGGGCGTGGCATGGGGGTTTAACCGGGTGAACAGCCCCGGATTCTGTCACTGCCGCCGTTTATCCGCGTGATATAACCGCCGGTCACTTGCCACGGTTTTCTACTTTTACCAGGGCATCAGCGCCGCTGATGCAGCCACAAGCCCTCCGATGAAGCGCGGTTTCTACACGATCATGTCGGCGCAGTTTTTCAGCTCGCTGGCCGACAACGCACTCTTCGTGGCCGCCGTGGAGTTATTGCGCACAGAAGGCGCGCCCGAGTGGCAACGCGCCGCCCTGGTGCCCATGTTTGCCCTGTTCTACGTGGTGCTGGCCCCGTTTGTGGGCGCCTTTGCCGACGCACTGCCCAAGGGCAAAGTCATGTTCATCAGCAACGCCATCAAGGTGGTGGGCTGCCTGATGATGCTGTTTGGCTCGCACCCGCTCATGGCCTACGCGGTGGTGGGGCTGGGGGCGGCGGCCTATTCACCCGCCAAGTACGGCATCCTGACCGAGCTGCTGCCCGCGTCGCAACTGGTCAAGGCCAATGGCTGGATCGAGGGGCTGACGATTGCCTCCATCATCCTGGGCGTGCTGCTGGGCGGGCAACTGGTGGGGCAACACCTGTCGGTGCTGCTGCTGAGCATTGACATCCCCCTGATCGACACCGGCGTAGACACCGCCGCCGAATCGGCCATTGCTGCGCTGATCCTCGTGTACATGGTCGCCGCCTGGTTCAACACCCGCATTCCGCACACCGGCGTGGAAATGCGCCCCCTGCGCACCAACCCCTCGCGCAACGTGCTAGCCAACACGCTGGCGCTGCTGCCCGACTTCTGGGCCTGCAACAACCGCCTGTGGCGCGACAAGCTGGGGCAGATTTCGCTGTCCACCACCACCCTGTTCTGGGGCGCGGGCGGCAACCTCAAGTTCATCGTGCTGGCCTGGGCCGCTGTAGCGCTGGGCTACAACACCACGCAGGCATCGGCCCTCACGGGCGTGGTGGCCATTGGCACGGCCGTGGGCGCGGTGGTGGCATCCATGCGCATGCGGCTCGATGCCGCCACCAAGGTCATCCCGCTGGGCATTGCCATGGGGCTGCTGCTCATCCTGATGGTGTTCATCAACAACATCTGGCTGGCGATTCCGTTTTTGATTTTGCTGGGCGGCTTGGGCGGCTACCTGGTGGTGCCCATGAATGCGCTGCTGCAGCACCGGGGCCACAACCTGATGGGCGCGGGTCGCTCGATTGCGGTGCAAAACTTCAACGAACAGGCCTGCATCCTGGGCCTGGGCGCGTTCTACAGCCTCTCGCTCAAGCTGGGGCTGTCGGTGTTCGGCGCCATCACCGCGTTTGGTCTGGTGGTGGCGGGCACCATGTGGCTGATCCGCCGCTGGCACATCAGCAACTGCCACCGCCACCGTGAAGAGGTGGAACACCTGCTGCATATTGCGCGGCAGGACCACCACCACTGATACGGGCTGGCCTTCCAGCGCATGAGCCCGCCGCAGGCGCAGGCCTGCGCGCCAATCACTTCAATTTTGATAGCTGCTGGCGCTTACCCCATAAGCGCTGGTGACCGATTTGATGCACAACTTTTTACCCGTCCTCGCGCTGGTGTTCAACGCCTTCGTCTGGGGTGTTTCCTGGTGGCCGTTTCGGCAACTGCACGGCGCCGGGTTGCACCCCCTGTGGGCTACGGCACTGATGTACGCGCTGGCCGTGGGTGGCCTGCTGCTGGCGCGCCCTGGCTTGCTCGCGCGCACCTTGCAGCACCCAGCCCTGTGGCTGCTGGCCCTGTCGTCGGGCCTGACCAATGTGGCCTTCAACTGGGCGGTGACGGTGGGCGACGTGGTGCGGGTGGTGCTGCTGTTTTATCTGATGCCCGCCTGGTCGGTGCTGCTGGCCTGGCGCGTGCTGGGCGAGCGCCCTACGCGCATGGCCGTGGTGCGGCTGGTGATGGCATTTGCGGGCGTGGCCCTGGTGCTGGTGCCTGCGGATGCGTCCATTGAACGCATGGTGGGCCACTTGTCGGGGGCCGACCTGCTGGCCCTGGCCGGGGGCTTTTGCTTTGCGCTGACCAATGTCACTCTGCGCCGCCTGCACCAGCTGCCCAGCGAATCGCGCATGCTGGCCATGTTTGGCGGCGGCGCACTCATGGCCACGGCCAGCGCCTGCGCGGGCTTGCTGGCGGGCTTTGTCACGCCGGTGCCCGCTTTGGCCATGGGCTGGGTCGTGGTCGCGCTACTGCTGGCCACGGCCTTTTTACTGAGCAACTACGCGCTGCAGTACGGCGCCACGCGGCTGGCGGCAGGCACCACGGCGCTCATCATGCTGTCCGAGGTGGTGTTTGCCAGCGTGTCGTCGGTGCTGCTGACGGACACCGCTCTGGACGCGCGCACCGTGCTGGGCGGCAGCCTGATCGTGTCGGCCGCCCTTCTGGCCACGCTGCGCTGGCCCCGAAAAGCCTGACACGCCCGCAGAAACAGCGGCGCCGATACGATGGGTGCAGTCACCAAACTGTTCATCCCACCGAGACTTGCCCATGCCCCAAGACATTTACGCATTTGACGCCCAGGACATCCAAGGCCAGCGCGTGGCGCTGGAACAGTTTCGGGGCAAGGTGCTGCTGATCGTGAACACCGCCAGCGCCTGCGGCTTCACGCCCCAGTTTGCGGGGCTGGAGCAGTTGCACCAAACCTATGCAGACCGCGGACTGGTGGTGCTGGGGTTTCCCTGCAACCAGTTTGGCAGCCAGGACCCCGGCAGCAACGACGAGATTGCCAGCTTCTGCCAGCTCAACTACGGCGTGAGCTTTCCGATGATGGCCAAGATCAACGTGAACGGCGCCAACGCCTCGCCCCTGTACCAATGGCTCACCGCTGAAGCCCCCGGTCTGCTGGGCAGCAAAGCCATCAAGTGGAACTTCACCAAGTTCCTGGTCGGCAAAGACGGCCGGGTGATCCGCCGCTACGCACCGCAGGATGCGCCGAAAAAGCTGGCGGGGGATATTGAGGCGGCGCTGGCAGGTTAAGAGGGCCCAGCCTGTGGAGTCCCGCCACTACTGGGGCGATGTGGCTCCAGGGATGTGCGGCATTTTTACCTATCTGGGCCCAACTGCTGCTTCTGACTATGAGCAAACACGCTGGGATGATGCCAAAACAGGCATCAGATGCTCCCTTTGTGGCTATTTCAGGCTGACCGCGCTCCCTAGAATTGCCTAACTATTAGGGAGTGACGACGCCCCCTGCTCATTGGACACATTAAGCCTGTACAAAATGCAAACACTGTTCCTTGGCCTTGAGTTGAAAGACTGGGCAACCATAGTCGCCGCTCTACTTGGGCCTGTACTCGCGGTTCAGGCTCAAAAGGCCGTCGAGTCGCTCCGAGAGAGACAACGGCGGAAGGCATTTCTATTTGAGCAATTGATGGCAACTCGGGTCGCACGACTTGCGCCTGAGCATGTGCGTGCACTGAACATGGTTGATCTCGTCTTCTATGGTGAGAGAGTTCTTGGAATTCAACGTAGATCAGCAAAGGAGCAGCGTGTCCTTGACACGTGGAAAGAGTATCACGATCACCTCAACAACAAAGTCGATAACGCCCAAATTCCTCTTTGGATCGCTCAAGGCGACGAGCTCTTTACAAACTTGCTCTACGCAGTTGCGCAGGACATCGGATTCAAGTTTGACCGGGTTCAACTAAAACGCGGTGCGTATTCGCCTGTAGCCCATGGAGAAATTGAAGCCGAGCAAACAGAACTGCGTAAGGCAACCTTGTCACTGTTAACGGGCAAACACGCCCTCAATATGAACGTTGTCTCCTTCCCTGTAGATCCAGAGGCTCTTGCAGCCAACAAGGCAGCCGTTCAGAACATCGGAAAGGCTCTGGAAACAGGTGCCCTGCAAGCCGAGCTGAAACCGAAGGAGCGACCAAGCGGTCCATCCCATCAATAACGCCCATCTGCCCCCGGTGCAGCCACGCACTCCAGCGGCCACCCGTCCCTCTCTGCCTCCACCTTGCGCAGCAGGTCGGCCAGCGTTTTGCCGGGCTCTTGCCGAAAGCGCTCGGACAATACCGTGAAGGCCGCGATGCGGTCGATGCGAAAGCCCCGGAAGTCGTTGCGCAGCTCGCACCAGGCTGACAAGGTCCACACCTTGCCCCAGTAAAAGCAGCCCAGCGGCCGCAGCCTGCGCAGGCTGGGGCGGCCCTGCACATCGGCGTAGTCAATTTCCACCACATGGCAGCTTTGCACAGCCTCGCGCAGCGCCTGCAGGGTGGCCTGGGCGCGGGCGTCGAGCCCCACCATGGGCGCGTACAGCGCCTGGGCTTCGGCTGCCAGCCGGGCTGCGGGGGGTAGCACCGACAGGATCTTGCCCAGCGCCCCCTCCACCTCGCGCGCGAGGCCCGGGTCCAGCCAGGCTTGCGCCAGGCGGGCTGCGGCCACCAGGGCATTCGCCTCACCTTGGCTGAACATGAGCGGGGGCAGCTCAAACCCCGCCCCCAGGCGGTAGCCCACGCCCGCTTCGCCTTCGATGGGCACGCCCTGGTGCTGCAGGTCGGCCACGTCGCGGTAGATGGTGCGTTGCGAGACCTCGAGTCGCTCGGCCAGGAAGGCGGCGGTGGACAGGCGCCGCCCGCGGATGAGCTGCACGATCTGGAACAGGCGGTCAGCGCGGCGCATGTTTTGAGCAAAAACAGGCTATAGCGCTTATGCAACAAGCGCCATTAGCTACATATTTCATAGCAAATCACCCCGCACACCAATGTGAAGCGCCACATGGTACGGGCCCGAGTAGGCCTCGAAGTCGGTGCCAAAGCGCCGCTGCACCTGCGGGTGGTCGGCAAAGTAGCGCCACACGGCGCCCCAGGCGTCGATGACCAGCTGGGGCATCTGGCCCTCGGCTTCAAACACCAGGTAGGTGTCGGCTTCAATGTCCACCGTGGTGGCGCCCTGTAAAGCCTGATGGTCTGCCGGGGCCGCCACACCGGCGGTCACGTCGAAGGCGCCATGCTGGTCTGAGGCATAGCCGCTGTAGACGCCAAACACCCGGCCATCGGCGCCGGGCGGGGGCAGCTTGTGTTCCCAGCTTTCGCTGAAGAAACGGTCCCAGAGCGGGCCGATGCGGGCGCTGGCCGGGTCGGCCTCGGCCGCATTGGTGGTGCGCACGGCGATCCCGGCGACGCGAAAAGCCGCCACGGTGGTCGCCTGGGGTGCGATGAAAGAGGACATTCCAACTCCCTGTATTTATTCACAGGGTTGGCATGGTGCCGCGTGGCTGCTGACACCGTGATGTCAGCAGCATGGCAGTGCTGTGGCGTGGTTACACCGCCGGGGCGCTGGCGGATGGGTTGCCCTGGGCGGCAGCGGCCAATTTGCGCGCGCGTTCGAGTTGCTGGCCGGTGCTGCGCGGGTCCATGCCATACATGTCGGCAAACTGCTCCAGCGTGCTGCCGCTGGCTTCAAAGGCGCGCAGCAGGGCTTCGGCCTTGGCGTTGCGGGCGGCCCATTCGGCAAAGGCTTCTTCGAGGATGGCATTGGCAGCGTCGTCGCGGCCCACCACCAGTTCGGTGTAGGCCTCACGCGTCAGGCCCGAGGCTTCGAACGCGGCAATGATGCGGTTGCGCAGCTTGGGCAGCAGGTCTTCGGTGGGGCGGCCCTTTTGGTTCTTGCGGCGGCGGTACACCTCCAGCAAGGCGTGGTGCACATGCTCGGGGGCCATGGCTTCCACAGGCTGGCCTTGCAGGTCATGGCGCTTTTCGCCAGCGGCCACGGCCTGCAGGTAGCGGGTGGAACGGGTGTGGATGCCCAGCGCCACCTTGAGGGCTTCGCGCTCAAACGCGTCGGGGTGGGCGGCCAGCAGGTCCTGGAAGATACCGCGCTTGAGCGGGCGGAACACCGCGCCAAACAAGTGGGGGTACAGGCCCGCCAGTTGTTCCAGTACGGGGTGGGGAGTGCGGGGGGCTTTGGCCACGCCAGGGGCGGCATCCGGCGTGGTGGCCGCGGGTGCAGGGTTGCGGGGGCGCTGGCGCTTGCCGCCACGGCGGGCACGGCCGGCCCCGGTAGCGGCGGCATCAACAGATGCGGGAGCGGGAGAGGGGGACGAAGAATCGGCAGACATGGTCGTGGCAATCAGGCCGCAGGCAGGCTGCAGCAGCGGACGGAGAAAACAACCCCGCATCATCCCAGATTTCCCTGCAGAGGATCCCGAGGCGATTTCTGTCGCGCATGGCAGGCGGGCACCTGCGCGACTTGCCACTTAGGAGTTCCCCCTCTTTTGACCAAAACATATGCCCTGGGTTGGACACACTCGCTTACCATTGGGCAATGCATTCCGCTGTGCCCCACACCGCTGACTCCCCCGGCAAACGTTCCGGGTGGCGGGGGACTTGCATTGCACTTGCCCTGGCCTCTTGCGCCGCGCTGTTGAGCGCGTGCGGCGCCCGCTATGAGGCCCCGCTGACGGTGGGCACCAACACGTGGACGGGTTACGAGCCCCTGTACCTGGCGCGCGACCTGGGCCTGCACGAGGGCCTTCCCCTGCGCCTGGTGGAGCTAGGCTCCACCACGCAGAGCATGGATGGGCTGCGCACCGGCCGGCTCGACATGGCGGGGCTGACGCTGGACGAAGCCCTCACGCTGGTCCAGGAAGGCATTCCCATCAAAGTGATCTGGGTCTTGGACATTTCCCAGGGCGCCGACGCGCTGGTGGCCCGCTACGGGGTGGCCGGGCTGGCGGACCTGCGCGGCCGCAAGGTGGGGGTGGAACAAACGGCCGTGGGTGCCTACATGCTGAATGCAGCCTTGGCAAATGCTGGGCTGCGCACCACCGACATCACCGTAGTGCCCCTGCCACTGGACGAACACCTGACGGCCTGGCGCGAAAGCCAGGTGGACGCGCTCGTGACCTTCGACCCGGTGCTGCAGGTCTTGCGGGGCGAAGGCGCGCCGGTGCTGTTTGACAGCAGCGCCATCCCCGGTGAAATCGTGGACGTGCTGGTGGCGCGCACCGACGCGCTGGCCTGCTGCACCCAGCGCATCTCCCAACTGCTGGCCGCCCACGAACGCGCCCTGGCCCACCTGGGTACCGCGCGGGAGGACGCTCTGCGGCGGATGGCGCCCCGCCTGGGCCTCACCCCGACAGAGATGGATGCAGCCTTCAGCGGTATCGAGCTACCAGACGCCGCCGCCAACCGTACGCTGATGAGCGCAACAGACTCGCGGCTGGCCGCCTCGGCGCAGCGCATGGCGCTCACCATGCTCGAACAGGGCTTGCTGCAAAGGCGGGTAGACACCACCCACCTGATCGACGACCGCTTCGTACGCGGCACAACCCCATGACAGCGCCCCACCCGGAGCCCGCAGTCGCCACCCACACCGTGCGGGTGTTCAATCTGCGCCTGTGGCTGCCCCTGTCGCTCATCATTGCCAGCGCGGTGATGGCCTTGATTCTGATTGCAGACCAGCAACGGCATTACGCCCAGGACCTGCAGCGATTTGCCGACCACACGGCGCACGCGGAACTGCTGGAAACCCAGCGGGCCTTGGAGACCGTTCTGCGCCGCAACGATGGCAGCGGTACGGTGGGCATTGTTTCGCAGCTGGGCCTGAACCCTGCCGTTGCCTATGCCGCCCTGGTGGGCCCAGACGGCAAAGTCATTGCCGCCACCCGCTTTGCCTGGAAGGGCCGCACCGCAGCGGAACACCTACCCGGCTACACCGAAGACGCCGTGCGGCAGGTTCGCCGGGCGCAGCGTGAGCTCTTGACGCTGGACCGTGCGCAGCTGCGACTGACGGCAGTGGCCCCGGTCACCATGGGCCTGCAGTCTGGCGAAGTGCGCGCCACGCGCCAGGGCATGCTGTGGATTGACTATGACCTGCGCCCAGTGGCCGCAGAAACCTGGAACCAGCTCCGTACACAGGCAGTGGTGCTGGCGATGGCCGTGCTGCTTGGTTCGCTGGGCCTGCTGGCCTTGGCGCACTGGGGCATTCTGCGGCCCGTGGCCGCGCTGCGTGCAGGCATGGAACGCATTGGCGCAGGCGATTTCACCCACCTGCCACGCCTGCAGGGCAGTGGCGATCTCCACGACCTGGGCCAGGCCCTTGAAAAGATGGCGAGCGAACTGCAGGCACGCAACACGGCGCTGGCCGAAAGCGAGGCCCGCTTCCGGCAACTGTCAGACGCCTCCTTTGAAGCCATCATCCTGCACGAAAACGGACGCATCACCGATGCGAACGCGGCCGCTGACCGCCTCATGGGCGTTGCGCCCGGAGGGCTGGTGGGCACGGCCATGCTCTCCTGGGTCTCCCCCCCCTTTCTGGAGCGCACCATTCAACGCACCACGCAGGGCATGGAAGGCGTGTGGGAAGTGGAGCTGCAAGATGCACAAGGGCAAGCCATCCCCTGCGAATGCAGCGTACGCCGCCGCCAGCTGGACAATCGTCAGGTGCGAGTGGTGGCGGTGCGCGACATCCGCACCCGCCTCGCGGCCGAGGCCGAAATCCGCCAACTGGCCCATTTCGACGCGTTGACCGGGCTGAGCAACCGGCGCTCGTTGCTCGAACAAGTCGTGCAAGAGCTGGCAGCGGCCGATCTGCAACCGCGCCGCGCAGCCCTGGCCACCATCAACATCAACGCCTTCCAGTCCGTCAACGACTCGCTCGGCATGGCCGCTGGCGACACCGTGCTGCGCACCATGGCACGGCGGCTGAGCGCGCTGCAGAGCCAGGGCCAAAGGCTGGCCCGGGTGGATGGTGACACCTTCGCCCTGCTGCTGTGCGACCTGCAAGGCGATCTGAACCAGGCATCGGCCGAAGCTGCACGCACCATCGAACGCTTGCTGGCTGCGATTGCCGAGCCGCTGGAAGTGCAGGGCCAGGTGCTGCACCTGTCTGCCGGAGCAGGTGTGGTGATGATTCCCAACGACAGCCGCGACGCGCCCGAGCTGCTGCGCGAAGCAGAAACCGCCATGCACCGTGCCAAGGATGCGGGCGACAGCCGCGTGTACTTTTTCGCCCATGCCTTGCAGGAAGCCGCCAGCGAACGCCTGGCGCTGCGCAGTGACCTGCGCCGAGCGTTGGAAGCCAAGCCCGCGCCGCTGCTGTTGCACTACCAGCCGCAGGTGGACAGTCAGGGCCGCCTGGCCGGTGTAGAGGCCCTGGTGCGCTGGCAAGACCCGCGCCGTGGCCTGGTGTCGCCCGTGCATTTCATCCCCGAAGCCGAAGCCAGCGGCCTGATCGTGCCCCTGGGCAACTGGGTGCTGGAAGAAGCTGCCACCACCCTGCACCGGTGGCAAAACGATCCCGCCTGCACTCCGTGGGCTACGAAGCTGACGATGGCTGTGAACGTGAGTGCCCGTCAGTTCCGGGAGGCGGACTTCATCGGCCGCATTGAATCGCTGATCGCCCGTGTGGGTATCGACGCCTTTTCGCTGGAGTTGGAATTGACGGAAAGCGTGCTGGTGGACGATCTGGAGGCCACGCTGGAAAAAATGGCCCAGCTGCGCAGCCACGGTGTGCGCTTCGCGCTCGACGACTTCGGCACGGGGTATTCCAGCCTGGCCTACCTCAAGCGCCTGCCGATTGACGTTCTGAAGATCGACCGCTCGTTCACCATGGACATCGACGCCCCCGAGCACAGCGGCCAAGGCAAACGCCCAGCGGTGCTGATCGACGCCATCGTGGCCATGGCCCACCAGCTGGATTTGCGCGTGCTGGCCGAGGGGGTGGAGACCCTGGCCCAGCAAGAACGGTTGCTGCGCTCTGGCTGCGACCTGTTCCAGGGCTACCGCTTCAGCCGCCCACTGCCCGAGGCAGAGTTCCGCGCCTGGGCGGCGGCGCAGCAGTCAGCCAGGTTGCCAAGGTAACTTCTGCAGCAGACCCCCTGTTCCCAACAGGCAGGGAACATTACCGTTTGAGATCGTTGTCCAGTCCGACCCCGGTACGCCGCTAGATCAGGCGGGCGAGATGAGAAACGGGGGAAACCAGACAGTTCTGCAAGCTACAGAAACACTCGCACCGCAGGATGCGTCACTACATCAAGCGCGTTCGACGTGCGCAGAGCCAGCTACAGCACCATGCCGCCCGCTTTGAAGCGGGCGGGTCACCTCAGCAAAGCGTCAGAACGATTCCCAATGGTCGTCAGAAGCCGTGGCCTTGGCCGGCGCTGCCACAGCGGGCTTTGGTGCGGCAGCAGGTGCATGGCGCACCGCAGGTGCCGGCGCACGCTGAACGGCTGGAGCCCGTGCAGGCGCAGGCGCAGGCGCAGGTGCAAAGGCTGGGGCAGGCATGGCCTTGGGCTGACTCAAGGCTTCGCCCGCCATGCGGAAGACGGCCATGGCACGCACCAAGGCTGCGGCCTGGTTTTCCAGGCTGCTGGCGGCGGCGGCCATTTCTTCCACCAGAGCAGCGTTTTGCTGTGTGCCCTGGTCGATGACGGTGACCGCCTCGGCAATCTGCTGCACACCACGGCTTTGCTCTTCGCTGGATGCGCTGATCTCACCCATCAGGGCCGTCACGCGGCGGATGGCATCGACCACTTCGGTCATCGTGGCGCCCGCCTCGTTGACCTGCGTGCTTCCCTGGTGAACCTGCAGGGCGCTGGCGGTGATCAGCTCCTTGATCTCCTTGGCCGCGGTGGCCGTGCGCTGCGACAAGGTACGCACCTCGGCTGCCACCACCGCAAAGCCCCGGCCCTGCTCGCCCGCGCGGGCGGCTTCCACCGCCGCATTCAGCGCCAGGATGTTGGTCTGGAAGGCAATGGAGTCAATCACCCCGATGATGTTGCTGATGCGGTTGCTACTGTCGTGGATGCCCTTCATGGTGTTCACCACGTTGCTCACCACCGTGCCACCCTGCTCTGCCACCCGGGCAGCTTCCTTGGCGAGCTGGTCGGCTCGACGGGCGCTTTCGGCGTTCTGCCGCACGGCGGCGCCCATTTCGTCCATCGACGCGGCCGTTTGCTGCAGCGCTGCGGCCTGCTGCTCGGTGCGGGCGGACAAATCGTGGTTGCCCGCAGAGATTTCACGGCTCGCGGCAGACACGCTTTCTGCACTCTGGCGAACGGTGCCCACCACTTCGGCGAGGCGCTCGCGCATGTTGCGCAGGCCCGCCATGATGCTGGCTTTGTCCCCCTCGCGGGTCAGCACCTCCACACCCAGATCACCGTTGGCCACGGCCAGCGCCACGCGCTTGAGGTCGGGCGGGTCTGCCCCCAGGTCGCGCACCACCGCGCGCAGGTACAACCCCAGGCCCGAAAGGCAGGCCACCACCAGCACCATCACCGCCACGGCGATGTTGCGGTCGGCAGCGGCCAGGCTTTTCACCTCGTTGATGGCCAGGGACAGGCGCTGGCTCTGGCGCTTTTTTTCACTATCCAGCACGGTGAGAATTTTGTTGCGCGCAGGGATGGTGCGATCCACCAGGAAGGCGAACGCTTCATCCTTCTTGCCGTCCTGGATGAGGCGCAGGTTTTCCTCTCCCACCTTCCAGAACTCGTTCACCAAGCCTTGCAAGGGCACGAACGCCTGGCGACCTTCGTCATCGAACATCCCCTGGCCCAGCCCTTCCATGGCACCAGCAATGGTTTTGCGCTTGTCTGCAATATCGGCCAGCGTGGCTTCCAGTTCCTGGGGGTTGCGCGCCAGAATGGCGTGGCGCAACTACAGCGATACGCGGGTGACGTTCAGTTCCATCTCCGAGATGCGCTGCAGCTGGGGTACGTTGGCGGTGCGCACCGAATCCGCATCGTCGCTGATGCGGCTCATCATCAACCAGATGGCCACCGCCACAGCGGCAAGCAGCACAAACATCACGCCGTTGATCAACAGCAAGCGCTGGCCCAACGTCCAGGCATGGCGATGGTTATTCATGGAATCTCCCACAGCACTACCGCCCGATCACCAGGGCTGTAGGTGTTGAAACTGTGTAAATGAACGTTTCAACTCTACTTTCTTTGGCGCCCCCGAACAATCAAGCTGCGCACTTTGGAGATAGTGTTGGGCCGGCGCGACGACGTGCCCGCCAACCGTGTCCGAGCAGCAAATCAGGCAAACGCAGCAGCGCCGTGCGAGAGATCAGCGCTGCCTCAGGGCTTCGTCCAGCACCTCCACCCAGTGCCGTACCGGCGTGCCCGTGCCGCTTTGCAGGTGGGTGATGCAGCCGATGTTGGCCGAAAGGATCATGTCCGGCGGCTGCTCGCCGAAGGCTTCGTTCAGCACGCCCAACTTGCGGTCGCGCAGCTGGTGAGACAGTTCGGGGTTCAGCACCGAATACGTGCCCGCAGAGCCGCAGCACAGGTGCGCCTCGTTGCGGGCGGCGCGAAGCTTGAAGCCGAGCTGGTTCAGGTGCGACTCCACCCCACCGCGCAGCTTTTGCCCATGCTGCAGGGTGCAGGGGGGGTGGTAGGCGTACAGGGTGTCAGGCTGGCTCACACGGCCCTGCAGCTTGGCGGCCAGCTCGGGCAGCATGGCAGGCAGCAGTTCTGACAAGTCGCGTGTGAGGGCGCTGATGCGCTCGGCCTTGGCGGCGTATTGCGCATCGTCCTTGAGCAGGTGGCCGTATTCCTTCACCGTCACACCGCAGCCCGACGCGTTCATCACAATGGCCTCCACCCCGCCCTGCTCCACCAGGGGCCACCAGGCATCGATGTTGGCGCGCATCTCAGCCTTGCCGCCTTCCTGGTCGTTGAGGTGGAACTTCACCGCACCGCAGCACCCGGCCTTGGGCACGATGACCGACTGCACACCCACGGCGTCGAGCACACGGGCAGTGGCGGTGTTGATGTTGGGCATCATCGCGGGCTGCACGCAGCCGGCCAGCATGATGACCTTGCGCGCATGTTCACGCGTGGGCCAGGCCCCGGCGTCACGGGGGGCGGGCACCTTGGCCTTGAGTGCTTCGGGCAGCAGGCCGCGCACCATTTGCCCGGCCTTCATGGCGGGTGCGAACAAGGGCGAGGGCAGGCCTTCCTTCAGTGCCCAGCGCAGTGCCTTCTCGCCTGCAGGGCGAGGCACTTTTTCGTCCACGATCTTGCGGCCAATGTCCACCAGGTGGCCGTACTGCACGCCGCTGGGGCAGGTGCTTTCGCAGTTGCGACAGGTCAGGCACCGGTCCAGGTGCATCTGCGTGGCGCGCGTGGGCTCGGCGCCTTCCAGCACCTGCTTGATAAGGTAGATGCGGCCGCGCGGCCCGTCCAGCTCGTCGCCCAGCAGCTGGTAGGTGGGGCAGGTGGCGGTGCAAAAGCCGCAGTGCACGCACTTGCGCAGGATGGCTTCGGCTTCCTGGCCGTCGGGGCGGGCTGCGTATTCGGGGGCGAGTTGGGTCTGCATGGAGCGTGCCTGGAGATAACGGTAAAGATCGGGGGGTGTTGCGCCAGCGGTCTAGGGGCCTGCATCGGGCCCGGGCGGGCTGGCGTCGCCCGGCTGGGGGCCAGCGCGGCGCTGCAGCAGCAGTGCTCGCAACTTCTGGCGGTCAGCCCACAAAGGCGGCAACGACAAGGTAAGCAGCACCAGCGCCAGCGGCAACACAAAAATGAAACCCACGTACTTGAAGCCAGCAGCGCCCACCAGCCCGCCCACCAAAAACATGGCCGCCAGCCCGGCAAACAGGCGCAGCCGGTCGCGGTTCGCCTTTACATAGCGCTCAGGGGCGGTGCCGCTGCGGTTCCAGTAGAGCATCTTGCCCATTTCGATGCCCAGGTCAGTCACCACGCCGGTCATGTGCGTGGTGCGTATCTGAGCCGACGACATCTTGGTGACCACTGCGTTTTGCAGGCCCATGAGGTAGGCCAGCAGCAGCACCGTGAGGGGCACAGCAAACGGCGTGCGCCAGCCCAGCGTGATGGCCCCCACCAGGCCAAACAGCAGCATGAGGATGGCTTCGAGCAGCAACGGCAGCGCGTAGGTGCCGTGCAACTGGTGGTGGCGCGCCCAGTTCACCAGAATGGCCGTGCTGCCCGCCCCCGACATGAAGGCCCACAGCGTGCCCACCGCGCCCAGCACCAGCTTCATGTTGCCCAGCACCAGGTTGTCGGCCAGTGACGAGAGAAAGCCCGTCATGTGCGAGGTGTACATCTGCGCCACCAGAAAGCCGCCCGCATTCACGGCACCTGCATTGAAGGCCAGCAACAGGCCCAGCACCCGGTTGGTGGTGACCGTGCGGTGGTGGCCCGTGAGGTGGATCAGGTGGCGCATGGGTCGCGCTTTACCAGGCGGCGGCCAGGCGGCCCGGGTTGAAGATGCCCGCGGGGTCGAACGCCTGCTTCACGCGGGCGTGGATTTGCGCCAGCGCGGCAGACTTTGGATCAAATTGGCTGCTAGCGCTTTCTGGATAAGCGCTGGCAGCTACAAAAACAGAAGCACTACCGCCCACCGCCTCAGCAGCGGCGCGCAGGGCATCGGCCGCACTGGCGGGGGCCTGAACCCAGCGCAGGGCACCATGCCATTCCACCAGCGGCTGGGCGGCTGCAGGCAGCGGCAGCACCGGCGCGGTGGCGGGCAGCGACAGGCGCCACAGGGCCAGGTCGGGCTGCTGGGCGCGCTGGACAAACCAGGGCAAGGTGTGGTCGCGGCAGGCAGACCAGTCTGGCGCGGTGGTGGCGTTGTCCAGCAGTGTGCCGCCCATGCTCTTGCAAGCAGCCTCCACCGCAGCCACGGCGCCGCGCAGGCGCACATACAGGGTGCCCACGCCACCGTCTTGCACCCAGCAGCTGGCGTTCAGCGGCAGGGGCTGGCCGCCCCAGGCGTGCAGCTTGCGCAGGGCGTCGGCCTGGTTGCATTCAAAGCGCAGCGTGGCTTCGGCCGGGGCCACGGGCAGCACCTTGAGGCTCACTTCTGTGAGCAAGCCCAGCGTGCCCCACGAACCCGCCATGAGGCGCGAGACGTCGTACCCGGCCACGTTCTTCATCACCTGCCCACCAAAGGTGAGCGGCTCTGCCTTGCCGTTGATGAGGCTCACACCCAGCACATAGTCGCGCACCGCACCCACGCTGGCGCGCGCGGGGCCCGACAGGCCTGCCGCCACCATGCCGCCCACGGTGGCGCCGGGGGAAAAGTGCGGCGGCTCAAAGGGCAGGCACTGGCCCTTGGCGGCCAGTGCGGCCTCCAGCTCGGCCAGGGGTGTGCCCGCGCGGGCGGTGATGACCAGCTCGCTGGGCTCGTAGCTGGTGATGCCCGACAGCAGGCGCGTGTCCAGCACATCACCGTGCAGGCCACGGCCATGAAAATCCTTGGTGCCCCCGCCTCGGATGCGCAAGGGGGTCTGGTCTGCAACGGCGGCGCGCACGCGCTCGGTGATCTGGGCAAGGGCTTGGTCCATGCCCTGCATCGTAGCGGGTGTGACTTTGCAGCCAGCCCCCGCAGCGCATGAATTTTTTGAACAAAGGCTGTGCAGCTTCTTTGCAGCGGGCACAAAAAAGGGCCACCACGGCGGCAAACCGGGGTGGCCCAATGCTTGAGGAGACTCTAATAAAACGGGGCGGCTGCCGCACCACCAGACACGGCAGCCGGTGGTCCCCCTTAACGGCTGTACGCCGTTTCGCCGTGCGATGTGATGTCCAGACCTTCGCGCTCGTCTTCTTCCGAGACGCGCAGGCCCACCATCAGATCGACCAACTTGAACGCGATGACCGACACCACGCCCGACCACACCACCGTCAGCAACACGGCCTTGGCTTGCGTCCAGACCTGTGCGGCGATGGAGTAATCGGCCGCTGTCACCATCGAAGCTGTCACCCAGTCAGCCACGTAGCCGGGGCCGCCCAGGGCGGGGGAGTTGAACACGCCAGTCAGCAGCGCACCCACGATACCGCCCACGCCGTGCACGCCGAACACGTCGAGCGAGTCGTCCGCGCCCAGCATCTTCTTGAGGCCATGCACCCCCCACAGGCAGGCAAAACCACCCACCAGGCCGATGATCAGCGCACCGCCGATGCCCACGTTGCCCGCTGCTGGCGTCACCGCCACCAGGCCAGCCACGGCGCCCGAGGCAGCGCCCAGCATCGAAGCCTTGCCGCGCATCAGCGCTTCACCCAGGCACCAGGCCAGCACGGCAGCAGCCGTGGCCACCAGCGTGTTGATGAAGGCCAGGGCAGCGAAGCCATTGGCTTCCAGGGCAGAGCCTGCGTTGAAGCCGAACCAGCCCACCCACAGCAGGGATGCACCCACCATGGTCAGCGTGAGGCTGTGCGGGGCCATGGCTTCCTTGCCGTAGCCGATGCGCTTGCCCACCATGAAGGCGCCTACCAGGCCAGCGACGGCCGCGTTGATGTGCACCACAGTGCCGCCGGCAAAGTCCAGCGCACCCCATTGCCAGATCTGACCAGCCTTGCCGGTCATGGCGTCGGCCACTTCCTTGCCGGTGTAGGCATCGGGGCCCATCCAGAACCACACCATGTGGGCCACGGGCAGGTAGCTGAAGGTGAACCACAGCACCATGAACAGCAGAACGGCAGAGAACTTGATGCGTTCGGCAAAAGCGCCCACGATCAGTGCGCAGGTGATGCCGGCAAACGTGGCCTGGAAGGCTGCGAAGGAGATTTCAGGAATCACCACACCCTTGCTGAACGTGGCCGCGTTGGCAAAGGTGCCCGCTGCGTTGTCCCAAATGCCCTTCATGAACAGCCGGTCAAACCCGCCGATGAAAGCATTGCCTTCGGTGAACGCCAGGCTGTAGCCATAGATGAACCACAGCACCGTGATCAGCGAGAACGTGACCATGACCTGCATGAGCACGGACAGCATGTTCTTGCTGCGCACCAGGCCGCCGTAGAACAGGGCCAGGCCAGGCAGCACCATCAGGATCACCAGGAGGGTGGCAACCATCATCCAGGCGGTGTCGCCCTTGTTGGGCACGGGGGCGGGAGCCTCGGCAGCTGCTGCTGGCGCCGCGGCGGCTGGGGCTGCAGCAGGGGCTGCGGGGGCCGCTTCAGCGGCGGGGGCAGTGACTGCGGCAGGCTCTGCAGCAGGCGCCTGGGCCAGGGACAAGGTGCCTGCAGTCAGCAGGCTCAGCCCCAGGACGAAAGAAGCAAGTAGTTTTTTCATGGCATTTCTTTCCGATGGGTATGGCAGGGCCTCAGAGGGCTTCCTTACCGGTTTCGCCGGTGCGGATGCGCACCACCTGTTCGAGGTGGGACACAAAAATCTTGCCGTCGCCGATCTTGCCGGTGCGGGCTGCGCCTTCGATGGCTTCGATCACGCGGTCCACCAGGTCGTCGGCCACGGCGGCCTCGACCTTGACCTTGGGAAGAAAGTCCACCACGTACTCGGCGCCGCGGTACAGCTCGGTGTGGCCCTTCTGGCGGCCAAAGCCCTTGACTTCCGTGACGGTGATCCCTTGCACGCCGATGTCCGAGAGCGCTTCGCGCACTTCATCGAGCTTGAAGGGTTTGATGATGGCAGTCACCATTTTCATGTTCAGTTCCTCCAGCGCGGGCGCCCCAGGCGCCCGCAGCGAATTACAGGGTTTTGGTCAGGGTGACGATCACACGCGACTTGTTGACGGGACCGAAGAAGTCCTTCTTGTTCGCGCCCACCACGGCAGCGCCCAGCGACAGGCCGCTGCCGAAGTCGTACGCACCGCCCACGCTGTAATCCATGTAGTTGGGCACGCCCGAGTCCTTGATGTCGCTGGCAAAGCGGGTGAAGCCGACCGATGCCTTCAGGGTGACGCTGGGGGCCACTTCCTGTGCGAATGCCAGATTCACGTAGCCCGTGTTGCGGCCCTTCAGACCAGAACCTGCCTTGGCGCCAGCAAAACCCATGTAGTCATTGGACAGGGTGTGCGAGTACTTGGCGGTGAAGGGGCCGTAAGTGGCCGCGCCGTACAGCTCGGTGGTGTTGCCCAGCGAGTTGCCGGGGTAGGCGTAGGTCAGCGCGCCCACGTCCAGGTCCACCTCACCGGCCTTGAATTTGTAGCCACCGTAGAAATCCATCTCCAGCGAATTGCCGGAGAGCCAGTCCACGCTGGAATTCCAGTTGCCCACGTAAAAGCCGCTGTCGCCAAAGGTATAGTCAAAACCCCCTTGCAGCGCGGGCTTGACGGCCTTGACCTTGCTGGCGTCCTGGTCCTGGCCACGGAACTTGTAGTTGGAGGTCAGGCTGACGTTGCCCGTGAGCTGCGCGCTGGCCAACAGGGGCAGCGCAGCAGCTAGGGCAAAGCCCAGGGTCTTGATGGAAGTGCGATTCATGTTTCCTCCGGTTGGACAAGTTATGGACAAGGGCTTTAAGCACAGACCGTGCCACCGCCTTTTTCACCCCCACACCCCGTGCATGGCCGCGCACCCACGCGCTTTGTGCCATGCGGTGCACATCCCTTGCAGCGGCGCACTTGCGTGGTGCAAACCTGCAGCGCAGCCACGCCACAGCGCGCTGCGCGCACCCGTCTGGGGAGTCATCCAGCCATGAGCCTTGCGTTGGTGCAAAGCCGCGCCCTTCTGGGGCTGCAGGCGCCCGCCGTCACCGTTGAGGTGCATCTGGCCAACGGCCTGCCCAGCTTCACGCTGGTGGGCCTGGCCGATGTGGAGGTGAAGGAAGCCCGCGAACGCGTGCGCTCGGCCCTGCAGAACGCGGGGCTGGACTTCCCTAACAACAAACGCATCACCGTGAACCTGGCGCCTGCCGATCTGCCCAAGGATTCCGGGCGGTTCGACCTGCCGATTGCGCTGGGCATCCTCGCCGCCAGTGGGCAGATCGATGCCAGCCGGCTGGCCGGGCATGAATTTGCGGGCGAGCTGTCTTTGTCTGGCGAGCTGCGCCCCGTGCGCGGCGCGCTGGCCACCAGCCTGGCGCTGCACACGCAAGGCAGTACCGCCTGCCTGGTGCTGCCCCCCGGCAGTGCCGAAGAAGCGGCCCTGGTGCCGGGCGCGCGGGTGGTGCGTGCGCGCCACCTGCTGGACGTAGTGCAGGCCTTTCTGCCACCCGGCGCTGAGCCCCCCGCCCCCAGCGAAGGCTGGGCGGTGCTGCAGGCACAGCCACCGCGCAGCCCCACCGGTGGGCCGGACCTGGCCGATGTGAAGGGCCAGACGGCTGCGCGCCGCGCGCTGGAGATTGCTGCTGCTGGCGGCCATGGCCTCTTGATGGTGGGCCCGCCCGGCTCGGGCAAGTCCATGCTGGCGCAGCGCTTTGCCGGGCTGCTACCCGCCATGCAAGTGGACGAGGCGCTGGAAAGCGCCGCCGTGGCCAGCCTGGCCGGCAGCTTCCGCCCGGAAGACTGGGGCCGCCGCCCCACGCGCCAGCCCCACCACACGGCCAGCGCCGTGGCGCTGGTGGGCGGAGGATCGCCACCCCGGCCTGGCGAAATCTCGCTCGCCCACCAGGGTGTGTTGTTCTTGGACGAGCTGCCGGAATTCCCCCGTGCCGCGCTGGAGGCCCTGCGCGAGCCGCTCGAAACCGGCCACATCACCATCGCCCGCGCGGCGCAGCGGGCGGAATTCCCGGCCCGGTTTCAACTGATTGCCGCCATGAATCCGTGCCCCTGTGGCTTCCTCGGGTCGAGCCAGCGGGCCTGCCGCTGCACGCCCGACCAGGTGGCGCGCTACCAGGGCAAGCTCAGCGGCCCACTGCTGGACCGCATCGATCTGCACGTAGAAGTGCCCGCCCTGCCCGCCGAGCAACTGGTGGGCGCCCCGGCGGGCGAGGCCAGCGCCACCGTGCGCGAGCGGGTGGAGCGCGCCCGGGCCCGCGCGCTGGCGCGGCAAGGCCACCCCAACCAGGCGCTGCAGGGCCAGGGCATGGACGAACTGGTGATGCTGCAGGACGACGCCCTGCAGTTCTTGCAGCGCGCGGCCCACCGGCTGGGCTGGTCGGCCCGCAGCACGCACCGCACCCTGCGGGTGGCCCGCACCATTGCCGACCTGGCGGGCGCCACGCACACCGGCGCAGATCATGTGGCCGAGGCAGTACAACTGCGCCGGGGGCTGCACCACACGCAGCATTGACCGTATTTGCTACTAAATCAATAGCTGTTTGCGCTTACCCAATAAGCGCCAGAGGCCAAAACAATGCATGAAACTGCACGCTGCAAACCGTGCAGGTAAAGCGCCTTTGCGGCACATCCCCAAAGCCTTGATGCGCTGGACATGAACCCCGGTGGGCGCAAGGCGTGCGGCTCGCTCACACCCCCAGGCAGTTCTTGCGCACGTCGGGGTTGGCCACCACGTCGGCCATGCGGCCTTCGTGGACCACCTGGCCCTGTTCGATAAGGTAGGCGCGGTCGGCCACCGCTTCGGCGAACGGCAGGTTCTGCTCACTCAGCAGCACGCTCACGCCCCGGGCCTTGAGGGCGCGGATGGTGCGGGCCATTTGCTGCACGATGAGGGGCGCCACGCCTTCTGAGGGTTCATCGAGCAGCACCAGCAGCGGCTGGCCCATGAGCGTGCGGGCCACGGTGAGCATTTGCTGCTCTCCGCCGCTCATGCGCCCACCGGGGCGCTGGGGCATTTCGCCCAGGTTGGGGAACAGCGCAAACAGCTTCTCGGGCGTCCACTCGGGGGCGGCGGTGCCATCGGGCCAGCGGCGCGGGCGCTGGCGGCCGACTTCCAGGTTGTCCATGACAGACAGGTCGGTGAAGATGCGGCGCTCTTCCGGCACATAGCCCAGGCCCAGGCGGGCAATGTCGTGCGGCTCGCGCCGCGCAATGTCTTGCCCCAAAAACTGCACGCTACCGCGCCGCGTGACCATGCCCATGAGAGCCTTGAGCGTAGTCGATTTGCCCGCGCCGTTGCGGCCCATGAGGGCCACGACTTCGCCGCGCCCCACCTGCAGCGATACGTCAAACAGAATCTGCGCCGCGCCGTACCAGGCGTTGAGGCCTTGCACCTGCAGCAGTGGCGCGGAGGCGTTTTCTGTCATGCGGTCGCCTCCACATCAAAGCCCGCGCCCAGGTAGGCCTCTTGCACGCGCGCATCGGCCTGGATCTGCTCGGGCGTGCCCTCGGCCAGCAGGCGGCCGCGCACCAGCACCAGCACGCGGTCGGCCTGGCCAAACACCACGTCCATGCTGTGCTCGGTGAACAGCACGCCCATGCGGCGCTCGCGGGCGATTTGGCGGGTCAGCGCCATCAGGGCCAGGCGCTCGGCCGGCGCCATGCCGGCGGTGGGCTCGTCCATCAGCAGCAGCCGTGGCCCGTGGGCCAGCGCCATGGCCAGCTCCACGCGTTTCACATCGCCATAGGCCAGGGCGCTGCAGGGGCGGTCGGCCTGGGCGTGCATGCCCACGCGCTCCAGCAAGTCCAGTGCATCGGCCCGCCGGTGGGCGGCGGCGGGCCGCCACCAGTGCAGGATGCGCCGGTCTGCCGACAGCAGCGCCATCTGCACGTTTTCCACCACCGTCAAAGAGCGGAAGGTTTCGGCGATCTGGAAGGTGCGGCCCACGCCCCGGCGCCAGATGGTGCGCGGGGGCAGGCCCACGAGTGATTCACCAGCCAGCCGCACGTCGCCCGCATCGGGCCGCAACTGCCCGCCCACCATGTTGAAGGTGGTGGACTTGCCCGCGCCATTGGGGCCGATGAGGGCCAGCATCTCACCTTCGGCCAGCGAAAAGCCCACGCCATCGACCGCCTGCACGCCGCCAAAGGCGCGCGAAAGGCCCGTCACCTGCAGCAGCGGCGCGCTCATGCAGCCCCCCTGCGGCGGGCCCACCAGGCCTGGGCAAAACCGGCCAGCCCCTGCGGGAACGCCAGCACCAGCAGCAGCATGGTGGCGCCCAGCAAGGCACGCCAGTAGTCGGTGTTGCGCGCCACGGTGTCGTGCAGCCAGGTCAGCGCGCCCGCACCCAGCAGCGGGCCGGCCAGCGTTTGCACGCCGCCCAGCAGCACCATCACCAGGCCATCCACCGACTTGGCCACGGCCAGGGCTTCGGGCGAAATGCTGCCCTTGGCCAGCAAAAACAGCGCACCCGCCAGGCCCGCCAGCGCGCCCGCCAGCACAAAGCCGATCCACTGCACACGCCGCACATCAATGCCGATGGCCTCGGCGCGCAGCGGCGCATCGCGCCCCGCGCGCAGGGCGTAACCCAGCGGCGCCAGCAGCACCCGGCGCAGTAGCAGCACGCCCAGCGCCACCAGGGTGAGCGTGAGCCAATAAAAGCGCGCGCCTTCGGCCCACCAGTCTGAAGGCCACACGCCGGTGATGCCGTTGCTGCCACCGGTCAGGCTGTCCCACTGGTAGCACACGGCCCAGGTGATCTGTGCAAACGCCAGCGTGAGCATGGTGAGCGACACACCCGACAGCCGCACGCAGAACCAGCCATACACCAGCGCGCCAAGGGCCGCCACCAGCGGCGCCAGCAATAAAGCAGCTTCCATGGGCAGGCCCGCCGCGCGCACCAGCAGCGCTGCGGCGTAGGCGCCCAGGCCAAAGTAGGCCGCGTGGCCAAACGAATGCAGGCCCGCAGGCCCCATCAAGAAATGCAGGCTGGCGGCAAAAAGGGCTGCCACCAGCACATCGGCTGCCAGCACGGTGGCATAGGGCCAGGCCCCAGCGGCCATGGGCAGCAGCACCAGCGCGGCCAGCAGGGCCAGCCACGCCGTGCGGGCGGCGGGGCCTGCGGCTTTGAGCGGGGTTTCGGCATCGCCCGCGACGCGGGCGGTTGCCTGCGGTTTGCCCATCAGGCCCCAGGGGCGCCACACCAGCACCACGGCCATCACCACAAATTCCACCACCAGAGTGAGCTTGGAGAACGACAAGGCCACGCCACCCACCTCGACCAGACCGATCCAGATGCACAGCGCCTTCAACTCGGCAATCAGCAGCGCGGCCACAAAGGCGCCAGGCAGCGAACCCATGCCACCCACCACCACCACCACGAAGGCGGCACCAATGGTGTGCATGTCCAGCTCCAGGCTGGCGGGCTCGCGCGGCAGCTGCAGAGCCCCGCCCAGCCCGGCCAGCAACGCGCCCAGGGCAAACACGCTGGTGAACAGCCAGGCCTGGTTCACGCCCAGGGCGCCGACCATCTCGCGGTCTTGCGTGGCGGCGCGCACCAGCGTGCCCCAACGCGTGCGGTGCAGCAGCCACCAGAGGGCGCCCAGCACCACGGGGCCAATGGCGATCAACAGCAGGTCGTACGCAGGGAACGGCCGCCCGAGGACATTGACGGAGCCCTCCAGCCCCGGCGCACGGGGGCCAAACAGCTCTTCAGGGCCCCAGGCCCACAGCACCGCGTCTTTCACGACCAGCACCAGCGCAAAGGTGGCCAGCAGTTGCAGCAGCTCCGGAGCGCGGTAAATGCGCCGCAGCAGCGCCATCTCTACCACCGCACCCAGCACGCCAGTGGCCAGCGGCGCCAGCAGCAGCGCGGGCCAGAAGCCGAGGCTGCCCGACAGCCGCTCCACCAGCGTGTAGGCCACATACAGCCCCAGCATGTAGAACGAGCCGTGCGCAAAGTTGACGATGCGGGTGACGCCAAAGATCAGCGACAGCCCCGCTGCCACCAGGAACAGCGACGACGCACCGGCCAGCCCGTTGAGCAGCTGGCCGATCAGGCTGGAGAACCCCGCTTCCATGCGTTGAGCTGCGCCGTATCAGTCCGCTGCGCGCAGCTTCTTGACCTCTTCGGCGCTGGGCTGGAACTTGGCGCCATCGGCATAGCGGAAGTTGACCATCACGCCTTTGCCGCCTTCATTGCGCGTCTTGCCCACAAAGGCGCCCATGGTGGACTGGTGGTCTTCCGCGCGGTAGCGGATGGGGCCGAAGGGCGAGGTCAGCTCCAGCCCCCGGAAGGCGGTGATGAGCTTCTCGGTATCGGCCCCGCCCGCCTTGCGCATGCCTGCCGCCAGCGACTGGATCGCCGTGTAACCCACCACGGAACCCAACCGCGGGTGGTCTTTGTACTTGTCCTGATAGGCCTTCAAAAACGCCTGGTGCTCGGGCGTGGTGATGCCGTACCAGGGGTAGCCGGTCACGGTCCAGCCGGTGGGGGCTTCGTTCTTGAGCGGGTCCAGGTACTCGGGCTCGCCGGTGAGCAGGCTCACCACCTCGCGGCCCTGGAACAGGCCGCGCGTGTTGCCCTCGCGCACAAAGCGCGCCAGGTCGGCCGCGAACAGCACGTTGAAGATGGCGTCGGGCTTGGCATCGGCCAGGGCCTGCACCACGCTGCCGGCGTCCACCTTGCCCAGGGGCGCAGCCTGCTCGGCCACGAACTCCACATCGGGCTGGGCCTGCTTGAGCAGCTTCTTGAACGTGGCCACGGCCGACTGGCCGTATTCGTAGTTGGGGTAGACGATGGCCCAGCGCTTCTTCTTGAGCGCGGCGGCCTCGGGCACCAGCATGGCCACCTGCATGTAGGTGGAGGCGCGCAGGCGGAAGGTGTAGCGGTTGCCGCTCTCCCACACGATCTTGTCGGTCAGCGGCTCGGCGGCCAGGAAGAACACCTTTTTCTGGCGGGCAAAGTCTGTCAGCGCCAGGCCCACGTGCGAGAGAAAGCTGCCCATCAGCACATCGACCTTCTCGCGCGCCAGCAGCTCCTCCGCCGCGCGCACGGCGTCGCCGGGGTTGGCGTTGTCGTCGCGCACGATGAGCTGCAGCTTGCGCCCGGCAATGCCGCCGCTGGCATTGACCTGCTCCACGGCCAGCTCCATGCCCTTCTTGTAGGGCTCCAGAAATGCGGGCTGGGCCTTGTAGCTGTTGATTTCACCGATCTTGTAGGTGCCCTGGGCCAGCGCCGGGCCAGCCAGCAGGCTCAGGCCCAACAGGGGTGCCCAGGTTCTGAGCAAAGCGGTGCATAAGGGCATGACTTTTCTTTCGTTTGAATCAAAGGCTTGAGGGCCGACAATGTACCTGCGCACCCGTTTGCCTGACAATAAACGGGTTTACCTGCTAGCCAAAGGCGTTGCGGCCTCCTGTACACGCGCCAGCCAAGCTCCTTTGTCCGCCAGCGTCTGGCGGTGGCTCCCCCGATTCTCATCTTTGCAAGAAACCATGAGTGCCTTTCTCGAAGAACGCGTCCTGACCGTTCACCACTGGACTGACCGCCTTTTCAGCTTCACCACCACGCGCGATCCCGCGCTGCGCTTTTCCAACGGCCATTTCACCATGATCGGCCTGAAGGTGGATGGCAAGCCGCTGCTGCGCGCGTACTCCATCGCCAGCCCCAACTGGGAAGAACACCTGGAGTTCCTGTCGATCAAGGTGCCCGACGGCCCGCTGACCTCGCGCCTGCAAAACATCCAGGTGGGTGACACCATCATCGTCGGCAAGAAGCCCACCGGCACGCTGCTCATCGACTACCTGCTGCCCGGCAAGAACCTGTACCTGATCGGCACCGGCACCGGTCTGGCGCCCTGGCTGTCCATCGTGCGCGACCCCGAAACCTATGAACGCTTTGAAAAAGTGATCGTGGTGCATGGCGTGCGCGAAGTGAACGAGCTGGCCTATCAGGACCTGTTCGAGAAAGAGCTGCCCAACCACGAGTTCCTGGGCGAAATCGTCAAGGACAAGCTGATCTACTACCCCACCGTGACGCGCGAGCCCTTCCGCAACCAGGGCCGCATCACCGACCTGATCGAAAACGGCACCTTCCCCGCCAACATCGGCCTGCCCCCGCTCGACCCGCTGACCGACCGCGTGATGCTGTGCGGCAGCCCCGCCATGCTGGCCGACCTGAAGGTCATGCTGGAAAAGCGCGACTTTGAAGAAGGCAACACCAGCACGCCCGGCGACTTCGTGGTGGAGCGCGCCTTCGTCGAGAAATAAGCGGCTGCGACGCTGCCCGACACAAAGGACAAAGGGAGCCCATGGGCTCCCTTTTTCATGCGCCTGCGCAAGGCGGCAGCCGGTTTCTAACCCCGCGCCAGCGCACTCACTGCTGCATGGCCACGTAGCCGGGCTGCGAAACCGTCTGGTACTGGGGCGCTGGCTGGGGCTGCTGCGCCTGCGGCAGGGTGCCCTCGTCGGCCACGCGAAAGCCCTTGCCCTGCAGCACCACCGGGGTGCCCACGGCGGGCGGTTGCGAGCGGGTGAAGACGCGGCTGCTGCCGTCTTCCAGGCGCACGCGCACCTGGTAGGTGGTCTGGGTGCGGGTGCGTTTTTCGATCTCGTGGCCGGCGTAGCCGCCACCCACCGCGCCCAGCACCGTGGCTGCGGTGCGCCCGTTGCCCTTGCCGATCTGGTTGCCCACCACGGCGCCCAGCACACCACCGGCCACGGCACCCACGCCGGTGGCAGGCGCTGCTTGCTCAATGGCCTGCACCGATTCCACACGGCCACAGGTGCTGCAGATGCTGGCCGCGCGCTGCGCCACAGGCATGCCCGCGGGCTGGCGGGCCACATCGCCACGGGCTGCGGAGGTTTGCGGCCAGGCGGGGGATGGTGCTGCGCCACGCTGCGGGGCAGCGCTGGCCAGCGGGGCGGCAGCACCCGGTGCAGCCTGCAGCGACGACGCCACGGCAGGCGCAGCCAGGGCCGCGGGCGTGGCCTGCGCCACGGCGGCTTCGGTGGGCGGTGCACTGCGGCGCTCTACCACCAGCACGGTGGCCAAGGCCACCACGCAAGCGCCCAGGCCGCCAATGGCCACCCACATCCATTTGAGAGAAGCGACGCCGGCAGCGGCGGCGCCGGGCATTGCCACAGGGGTTGCGGGTACGGTGAGAACGGTGTTTTTGTGCATGGTTTTCCTTTGCTGTGAGGCGCCCGATGGATGGCGGCACCCCGATGGCCTAAAGGTACACAGGCTCTGCGGCTTGTGCAGCGGCTGTTCCGTAAAGCTTGTAAGCACCTGTTTGGGCGGCGCCAGTGCATGCGGCGGCTTTACAGCGGGCTGCGCTGGGGCCGCCACCCCACCCAGGGCCGTAAACTTGGGCCCTGGTTCCGTTGGGGCAAGACAGGAGATTTATGCAGATTCGCTGTGCACTGGTCGGCATGCCCGGCTCGGGCAAATCCACCGTGGGCAGGCACCTGGCCCAGCGGCTAAAGGTGCCATTCATTGACCTGGACCACCAGCTGGAACAGGTGCTGAAGACCAGCATCCGCCAGTTTTTTGAAGCCGAAGGGGAAGCACGTTTTCGCGACATAGAGGCCCAGGTGCTGGCCGAGGTGACGGCGCGGCCCGGCGGCATGGTGCTGTCCACCGGCGGTGGCGCCGTGCTACGCCCGGAAAACCGCCAGGTGCTGCGCGATTTTGGCAATGTGCTGTATCTGCGGGCCTCGCCCGAAGAGATCTTCAAGCGCGTGAAGCACGACCGCACCCGCCCCCTGCTGCAGGTGAACAACCCCCTGCAAAAACTGCGCGAGCTGTACGCCCAGCGCGATGCGCTGTACCGCGAAGCAGCCACCTACGTGATCGAAACCGGCCGGCCCACGGTGCAGACGCTGGTCAACATGATCATGATGCAGCTGGAGATGGCGCCCCCTCCGGCCGCGCCAGCAAGCCCCTCAGAAGCACTATCAAAACAATAGCTGACTGCGCTTTCCGAATGGGCGCCAGAGCCCGTTTTGACATCAAACCTACAAAGCCAGGGGCAACCTGGGCGCAGCCTTGTGCCGCACCGCGACATCGGCAAAATGGGGCATTTTCCAGCCCGAGGGAGCCTTGCCCATGAACCCTTCCGCCCTGGCGCGCGTGCGCACGGTGTTGCTTGATCTGGTCACCCAAGGGGTGTTGCCCGGCGCCGTGGCGCTGGTGCAGCACCGGGGTCGCACGGTGCTGCACGAAGCCGTGGGCCTGCAGCGCCCCGCAAACCCAGCCCAGTCAGGGCTCGCCGTGCCCGCCATGGCGCCAGACACGGTGTTTCGCATCTACTCCATGACCAAGCCCATCGCCCCGCTGGGGGCGCTGCTGCTACTGGCAGAAGGGCGTCTGCTGCTGGCGCACCCCGTGGCCCGTTACCTTCCCGCCTTCAAAGGGCAGCAGGTGTACGACGCCGCCACCGGCACCCTGGCGCCCGCCGCGCGCGAAGCCACCGTGCACGACCTGCTGCGCCACACGGCAGGCCTGAGCTACGCGTGGGACACCGGCCCCATTGCCGACCAGTACCGCAACGCCCGCGTGGGCTCGCGCAGGCACAGCAACCAGCAACTGGCGGCCGCGCTCGGCCCCCTGCCCCTGCTGCACCCGCCCGGCACCTGCTGGGAATACAGCCGCGCCACCGATGTGCTGGGCGCCATCATTGAAGTGATTGAAGGCGCCCCGCTGGGCCAGGTGCTGCAGCGGCGCGTTTTTGAGCCGCTGGGCATGCAGGACACCGGCTTCAGCGTGCCCGCTTCCAGCCGCCACCGGCTGGCCGAGCCCTTTGCCCGCGACCCGCTCACCGGCGCGGGCGTCACCCTGATCGACGTGGCCGAGCCCCCGGTGTTTGAATCTGCTGGCGGGGGCCTGGTCTCCACCGCTGCCGACTACGCCCGGTTCCTGCAACTGATGTTGGGGCGCGGCACGGTGCACACCCCCACCGGCAGCGTGCGCCTGGCCAGCAGCGCCACGGTGGACTTCATGACCGCCGACCACCTCGGCACCCTGCCGCGCGCGGGCACCATCTTGCCCCCAGGCTACGGTTTTGGCCTGGGTGTGGCGGTGCGCCTGGCTACGGGCGGCGCCACGCGGCCCGGCAGTGCGGGGCACTACAGCTGGAGCGGCATGGGCGGCACGTTCTTCTTCGTCGATCCGGCGCAAGACCTGTTCGCCATCCTGCTCACGCAGGCGCCCGGGCAGCTGGAAATGCTGTGCGAACTGTTCCCCACTTTGGTCTACGCCGCGCTGTAAATCTGAGCGAGCATGCCACTACTGCTGCGCTGGTGAATTGGCAAAGGCCCCTGCCGCACACCCCGTGGCACCGGGGCCAGGGCCCGGCGCAGCCTCGAAGTTAACAATCAAGATACGTTTTCACACATTCATTTCCACACGATGCGCGTAGAGTGGACTCTCGCTTCTTGAGCGCCTTGGCAACACGCTTTGGATTTCAGTTTCGCCGCGCACCAGCGGCCAATGAAAGTTCACCATGGAAACCAAGCTGCTGCGGGCCATCGCAAGCTCCGCACACCCCATGGTCTTGCAAGACCCCCAAGATATCGACCTCTTCCACGCGCTGGCACAACGCGGGCTGGTGCGTGGCGAGTGCTACACCACCGCATCGGGCGAGCAAGTGGTGGCCGTGCACGGCCCCACCCCTGACGGCCGGGCCCTGCTGGCCTTGGAGAACTACGTGAGCGAGTGCGAAGGCGGCCAGCGCCCTGTTCCCCGACGCAAAGCCGCCTGCGGTTGACCAGACCACCCCCCACAGCATCACGCCAGAAAGGCGGCGAAGAACTCGTCCAGCTCGGTGGATTTGTCAAACACCGCATCCGCCCCCAGGCGCACGCAGGCCTCGCGCAAATCTGCAGTGGCGTAGTTCGTCAGCACGTACACCATGCGGCCCGCCAGTTCGCCGGGCAACTGGGCCAGCACCTCCAGGCCCGTGCCCTCGCGCAAGAACATGTCCAGCACCAGCACATCCCACGGCACCTGGCGCAGAGTTTCCAGAGCCTCCTGCGCGCCATCGGCCATTGCCACCACGCGCGCCCCGGCAAGCTCCTGCAATGCAGGAACCAGCGTTTCGCGAATGGTGGTGTTGTCTTCTACGAGGACGACTTTAGGTGTCACCATGGGCAGGCGTTGGAAGGCGTTTCACCATACCCCCGCACGCCGTCGGGGCGGTGTAGGAGGAGGCGCCGCAAAGCCGCGCACCCTCACCGGCAGCCAAGCAATTTTGCATCAGAACCGGATCAAACGCTTAACCAGCAAGCGCCTAAAGCTATCTATTTAATAGCAAATTGGGCTGGCAGCCAGGGCAATCGCATCTAAACGGAGATGCCCAAGAGGAGTTCCAAATAACCCA
>NZ_CAXIAK010000011.1:0-70430 GCF_964021665.1 uncultured Acidovorax sp. | reverse complement strand
ACAGGGCAAAGCGCTGGGCAATGCCACGGTGCACGATCTGCTGCGCATGGCATCGGGCGCGGCAGAGCAGAACGGCGATAGCACCATTTGGACACCAGAGCAAACTAAGGACTGGAACCAAGGCTTACTGAATCTGGCGGAGTTGATTGCGACAGATCGCATCTCCAAGGCGGCACGCGGCGCATTCTCAGAGTACAAGCCCGGTGAGGTGTTCGCATACAAGTCTACGGACCCCATGACGCTCGGTCTCATGGTCAGCCGCGCTACCGGCATGCCGCTGAGCCAATGGATTCAAGAACAGGTGCTGAACCCCATGGGCGCGGCTCATCCTGGGCTGTATTCACAAGACCGCGCCAAGAATGGACTTGGAGATTCAGGCATGCGGCTGCGCATGGAAGACTGGATGCGCTTCGCGGTATGGGTCAAGGAATCGTCCAAGAGGTCAGATTGCTTTGGCGACTTCGTGAAGGCTGCGATGGTCAAGCAGATCGGCAACGACCGCAATCCAGCGGCACGCAAGCATGGCCGGATGTTCGGTGGTTATGGCTATCTGATCTGGACGGAAAACATCACAGCGCCTGATACGGCGTGGGCATCTGGTTGGGGCGGTCAGCGCATTGGCTGGAACTACCGCAATGATCGGATGTTGGTGGTGTTCTCCAGCAGAGAGGCGTGGATGCCGGAGGTGTATGAGCTTGCGCGCGATTGGGGAAAAGCACAGCGTTGATCCATTGGTCGAAAAGCCCCTTCGACGCAGAGGGATCGAAGCCGAAAGGCCTGCGGAGCGGCGGGGAGCTATCGCGCACCAATTAGTGCCAAAACGCCGTTACGACTCAGGGGGCGGTGAAGCCGCTTTCATCTTTCACTCTGGAATTTCTAGCGAGGTTCCAGTGCATCCAATCCAATTGCAAAGCGGATGGTAGAAATGACGGCAGATAAAAGCAAAAAGCGCCATGAAAGGCGCTTTTTTGCTTGATAGCTGGCGGAGACTGTGAGATTCGAACTCACGGACGGTTGCCCGTCGGCAGTTTTCAAGACTGCTGGTTTAAACCACTCACCCAAGTCTCCGGGTAGCCTCGTATTCTAGCCGCTCGCTGGCCTGTTTTTTGCAGAGCATGCCGTCAACCGCATGGCCTTGGGTTGGCGCGCCGCTTTGGCGGAGTCTTGCGAGCGGGTCACCGCACGTTAGCCCAGTCGCAGACTCAACAACCCACCGCAGGGGGCGCCAGCCGGTGGTGGCGCCCATTACATTGGTGGTTGGCACAGCGTCTGGCTTTTGCGGGCTGTGCGTTTTCTTGTTTGTTGTTTGTTGAAGGAACCCGTTGCATGCGCCCAGTCATCGCCCAGCTCGAAGCATCCAAGATCCGCGAGATCGCCAACGCCGGCATGGGGCGCAAAGATGTGTTGGCCTTCTGGTTTGGTGAGAGTGATGAGGTCACGCCCGATGTGATTCGCAACGCGGCCATCGAGTCGCTGCAAAGTGGCGAAACCTTTTACGCGCAGAACTGTGGCCTGCCCGAGCTGCGCGAGGCGCTGGCGCAGTACACCCGGGAATCGCACCCTTCGGCGGATGTGGATGCCAACCGCATCGTCGTTACCTCGGGCGGGGTCAGCGCACTCATGCTGGCCGTGCAGGCGCTGGTGGATGCTGGGGATGAAGCCGTGATCATTACCCCCGTATGGCCCAACCTGGTTGCGCAACCCACCATCATGGGAGCGCAGGTGCGCTGCGTGCCACTGCAGCCGCAGGGCGGTGCCTGGGGTCTGGACTTGCCTGGGCTGCTCCAGACCATCACCGAGCGCACGCGGCTGCTGATTGTGAATGCGCCCAACAACCCCACGGGCTGGACGCTGACGCGCGAAGAGCAGCAGCAAATCCTGGCGCACTGCCGTCGCACGGGCACGTGGATTTGGCGGACGAGGTGTACGAAAAGCTTTATTACGAGCCCACCCCCCACGGCTGCGCCCCCAGCTTTCTGGACATTGCCGAGCCTGAAGACCGCCTGCTGGTAGCGCACAGCTTTTCCAAGAGCTTTTTGATGACCGGCTGGCGCATGGGCTGGCTGGTGCTGCCGGCATCGCTGGCCGATGCCATGGGTAAGCTCATTGAGTTCAACACGTCGTGTGCCAGCGTGTTTACCCAGCGCGCGGCCCTGGCGGCGCTGGCCCACCGCAAAGAGATCACGCCCCGCATCGTGGCGCATTTCAAGCAGTGCCGCGACACGCTGGTGCCTTTGCTCGCGCAAGTGCCGGGCGTGCAGGTGGCCTCGGCGCGAGGCGGCATGTACGCCTTCTTCCGCATCGAGGGGTTCGATGATTCCATGGCGGTGGCCAAGCGGCTGGTGGCCGAGGCGGGAGTTGGCCTGGCCCCCGGCGATGCGTTTGGCCCGGAAGGGCGGGGTTGGCTGCGTTGGTGCTTTGCCTCCAAGGACGTGAACCGTTTGGCCGAAGGCGTGCGTCGCCTACAGCAATGGCTGGAAAGCAACCGCGCTGCCTAGCCGCCTGGTTGGTTGCTGAAGCGTTGATTGGTCGCAGGCCCGGCGACTTGTTCCTCAAGTGCGGCCCCGGGGTGACGCGCCGTCGGGCAGCCGTCATTCAGCGCAGGGTCAAGGGGAGCGAGGCGGTGCGGGTGTAACAAAAAGTGAATACACTCCCGGCCTGTTTGTAAATTTGTGTTTCCATGCTGGCCCTTGATCTGCGTTCCTTGTCGGCCATGTCCGGCCTCATGGCGGTGGTGCTGGGCCTGGTGTTGTTCGGGGTGCGGGCCAATTTCCCGGAATCCATTCGCGGTTTGCGGCTGTGGGGGCTAGCGCCGCTGCTGTGCGCGTCTTCCACCGTTTTGTTTGTGCTCAACGGCGTGCTGCCTGCCTGGTCACTGGTGCTGGGCGGTAACGGCCTGTTGATGGCAGGGTTTGCCTGTTTCTTGTTTGGCAGCCAGCGCTTTGCGGGCGTGCCTGTGTCGTGGCGGCCCTGGGGGGCCGTGATTGCGGCAGCGTTGGGCTTGATGGCGGTGTTTTTGTGGGTGCAGCCCGACTACCGCGTGCGGGTGCTGATATTCACCAGCACCTTGGCGCTGATGTGCGTTTTCCATGTGCGCTTGTTGCTGCGCCACTGCCGCGGGTTTGCCAGCCGCCTGATCGTGGGGGTTTTGTCTGCGCAAGCCCTGATCCTTCTGGCGCGCGGGGTGTCTTCGCTGTGGCTGGACAGCCCGACCTCAGACCGTTTTGCCCCCTCGCTGGTGCAGACGGCTTACCTGGCTACCTTCAGCTTTGCGGTGCTGTTGGTGGGTGTGGGCGTGCTGCTGATGGCAAGCGAACGCCTGCGTTCAGAGTTTGAGCACCTGGCAACCCACGATGGCCTGACCGGCGCCTTCACACGCCGCGCGGCGCTGCAGATGGCCGATGCCGAGATGCAGCGCTGGCTGCGTCAGCAGCAGCCGTTTGCCGTGCTGATGCTGGATGCGGATCACTTCAAGCAGATCAATGACGTGTACGGCCATCTGGTGGGCGATACCGTGTTGCACGACATTGCCGCTCAGGTCATTGGCGCATTGCGGGCCACCGACCGCCTGGGCCGTTTTGGCGGGGAGGAGTTTGTGGCGGTCTTGCCCGCTACCGATCTGGCTGCCGCCGTGGCAGTGGCCGAGCGGGTGGTGGCTTCGGTGCGCAGCCTGCCCGTGCTGCCTGACCGGCCCCGCTGCACCGTCAGCGTCGGGGTGGCTGCGGTGCAGGCGGGCGATGCCCGTTTCGATCAAGTGCTGGGCCGTGCGGATGCCGCTTTGTATCTGGCCAAAAACCGGGGGCGTGACCAGGTGGCCATCCATGCGTCTGTCGCACCTGTTGTTGAGTAGAAACGGTATCTATCGCCCGCCAATAAAGCGCGAGCAGCTATATAAATAATAGCAAATCCATGGTGGCTACAGGCTTGGCGGGGCCGTGCCACCCGCCATGTGTGGTGGCTTACTTGGGGGTGCCGCTGTCTGAAATGCGCCGCGCATACACGGCCAGCACGATGCGCTCGGAATGCACCAGGTACTCATTGAGCGCCGCTGCGGCTTCTTGCAGTTTGCCGGCCTCGAACAGCTCCAGGATGTTCACATTCATCTCCACGTAGGGCATGTGCAGGAACTCCGGGTCGTTCAGCAACCCGAAGGCCAGGCGCAGCTCGGCCAGCAGGTGCGAGAACATCACGTTCAAACGCTCGCTGTCGGCCAGCTCGACGATGGCCATGTGGAATTCCATGTTGGCCGTGCCCACCCCTTGCCAGTCGCCCGCGTCACGGCAGCGCAGGGCCATTTCCACGGCGTCACGCAGGTGCTTCTTGGCCGGGTGGCGGGGGTAGGCCTGGGCCAGGGCCTGGCATTCGATCAGCCGGCGCACGCGGTAGATGTCGATGATGGACGCGATGCTGGGGATGGCCACAAACACACCCCGGTTGGGTTCGTGCTTGAGCAGCCCTTCCTTCGTCAGCAGGCGAAACACCTCGCGCAGCGTGTTGCGCGAAATCTCCAGGCTTTCACTCAGAGCCGCTTCTGACAGGCGCTGGCCCGGCGTGAACTCCCCATGCACGATCTTCTGGCGGATCAGCTCCGCCATGCGGTCATTCAGTGTTTGGGGGTTGCTCAGTTCGGACTTCATGCCCTGATGGTAAGGGGAAAGAAGCCCCGCCCCCGCGCACTTTGGAGGCCCCTTGGGCGCTTTTGCAGGGCCCCTCCAGCACTCGCTGGGCCCGCCGGTCAAAGAGGCGCGGAGCAGTTGCTGGCATCCCAAATCCCACAGTTTGTGCGGAAACCGAGGGTTTTTACTGAGGGCGTGAGTGCTGCCTTGTTGGGCAGAATCGATAAATCGTAAAACAACTAAATATTTTTTGTTCAACAAAAATTATTTGATTGCCACTCAATGGTGCATATTTTGTTCGTTGATATGGCATGCAAGTTGCATGGCGAGAGGCAGCTGGCTGCGTGCCGAGGACTTTGGGGTCTGCACGCAGCGGCAGAGGAAAAGCGCGCGCAGCGGTGCCTGTGCCCAGGTTCAGGGGGCAAGGCTGTGCGGGGTGTTTGTGTGTCTGTGTGCTCAACGAAGGATCAACATGCTTAGTGACGTCAATCTGTGGCCACTCATCGGGGTGGCCATCATCATCGTGGGCTTTGTCCTGCGGTTTAACCCCATGCTGGTCGTGATCGTCACGGCCGTGGGCACGGCCCTGGCGGCGGGGTTTCCCATCGACAAAATCCTGGCCACCATCGGCACAGGCTTCATCAAGACCCGCAATCTGCCGCTCATCATCCTGCTGCCCCTGGCGGTGATTGGCCTGCTGGAGCGCCATGGCCTGCGCCAGCACGCGCAAAACTGGATCAGCTCCATCAAGTCCGCAACGGCGGGCCGGCTGCTCATCGTGTACCTGGCTGCCCGCCAGCTCACCGCTGCCATCGGCCTGACCAGCCTGGGCGGCCACCCGCAAATGGTGCGCCCGCTGCTGGCCCCCATGGCCGAAGGCGCCACCGAAGCGCGCTACGGCAAGCTGCCCGAGCGCATCCGCCACAAGCTGCGCGCCTTCTCGGCCGCGACGGACAACGTGGGCCTGTTCTTTGGCGAAGACATCTTCGTGGCCTTTGGCGCCATCGTGCTGATGACCACCTTCCTGCGCGAAGCAGGCATTGATGTGGAGCCGCTGCATGTCGCGCTGTGGGGCATCCCCACCGCCATTTGCGCCTTTGCCATCCACGCCTGGCGTCTGTACCGGCTGGACGGTGTGCTGGCCCGTGAACTCAAGGCCGAGGGCATTGAACCCCTTGCTGCCTCTGCCACCGCTTCGGCCACCAAGACCGCCTGAGGAATGCCGCGATGACTCTCTCCATCCAATACCTGTACTACCTGGTGGGCGCCGTGCTGGCACTCACCGCCATCGCTACCTTCAGCGACCGTAGCAACCCCAAGCGCGTGAGCAGCGGCCTGTTCTGGGGCCTGTATGCCCTGGTGTTTCTGGTGGGCGACCAGCTGCCCCCGCTGTGGGTGGGCGTGGGCGCCGTGGCCATGGCGCTGATTGCGGGCTTTGGCGGCGTGGCCGGTGGCCAGCACAAAAGCCCCAGCGTGGCCGAATACGCGGCCAGCGCCAAGCGCCTGGGCAACAAGCTGTTTGCCCCCGCGCTGGCGATTCCGCTGGTCACCATGATCGGTACCCTGTCGGCCAAGCACCTGTCGGTGGGCGGCGTGCCGCCGCTGGACCCCAAGAACACCACGCTGGTGAGCCTGGGCGTGGGCTGCGTGCTGTCGCTGGCGCTGGTGTGCTGGCTGACGCGTGAAACCCCTGCGCAAGGCATGCGCGAATCGCGCCGCCTGACCGATGCCCTGGGCTGGGCGCTGGTGCTGCCGCAAATGCTGGGCATGCTGGGCCTGGTGTTCTCGGATGCCGGTGTGGGCAAGGCAGTGGCCTACGTCACCACCACCTACATCAACATGGACCTGCGCTTTGTGGCCGTGGCCGTGTATGTGATTGGTATGGCGCTGTTCACCATCATCATGGGCAACGGCTTTGCCGCCTTCCCGGTGATGACGGGCGGCGTTGGCGTGCCGGTGCTGGTAGGCGTGTACCACGGTGACCCCGCAGTGATGGCGGCCATTGGCATGTTGTCGGGCTACTGCGGCACACTGCTCACGCCCATGGCGGCCAACTTCAACATCGTGCCCGCTGCGCTGCTGGAACTGCCGGACAAGAACGCCGTCATCCGCGCCCAGGTGCCCACGGCCCTGGCACTGCTCACGGCCAACGTGTTTTTGCTGTACTTCCTGATGTTCCGCTAACCTCAATGAACCCCAAGGAAACGCCATGACGCAGAACGTGCTGCTCACCGGCTTTGAGCCGTTTGACAAAGACCCGCTCAACCCCTCGTGGGAAGTGGCCCGCGCGCTGGACGGCTGGCAGCCTGCTGCGATGAACGCTGCCTGCACCGTGCGCGCCGTGCAGCTGCCCTGCGTGTTTGGTGATGCCGTGGTCCGGCTGCATGAGGCCATGGCCCAGTGGCAGCCCACGCTGGTGATCTGCCTGGGCCTGGCCGGTGGGCGCACCGAGATCACGCCCGAGCGCGTGGCCATCAATGTGGACGACGCCCGCATCCCCGATAACGCCGGGCGCCAACCCGTGGACACCGCTGTGCAAGCAGGCGGCCCTGCTGCGTACTTCTCCACCTTGCCCATCAAGGCCATGGTGCGTGACATGCGGGCCGCAGGGGTGCCTGCAGCTGTGTCCAACACGGCAGGCACTTTTGTGTGCAACCACATTTTTTATGCGCTGATGCACCGGCTGGCCGCGCAGGCTGGAAACGCAACGGGGGCAGGGGGCGTGCGCGGTGGCTTTATCCATGTGCCCGCCTTGCCCGAGCTGGCGGCGCTGCACCCCGGGATGCCCAGCATGGCCCTGGCCACACAGGTGCAGGGCTTGCAGATTGCCATTGAGACCGCCCTGGCCGTGCGCAGCGATGTGCGCGAAGTGGGTGGGGCGCTGCACTAAGAAGGTGTGAACGAACCCGCCATGCCCGCTCATCCCGCCACAACGCACCCGCTCGTCGTTGCAAATGCTCGCCATAGCCCGAGCTATGGCTGCGCTTTGCGCCTAGATCGGTCACGCTGTGGCGACCTGCTCGGGCACGCCGGATTCATTCACACCTTCTGACCTAAGCAAGTTACTTTTTTTGACGACGCTGGCCGCGCGCTCCCATGCACGCGGCCGCACCCGGAGAACACGATGACAACCATGGACCTCAACAGCGACTTGGGCGAGAGTCTGGGAGCCTGGACGATGGGCGACGATGCCGCCATGCTGGAGATTGTGAGCAGCGCCAATGTGGCCTGCGGCTTTCACGCGGGCGATCCGGTCGGCATTCTGCAAACCCTGCGCGCAGCCGCAGAACGCGGCGTGGTGGTCGGTGCACACGTGGCCTACCCCGACCTCAAGGGCTTTGGCCGCCGCAGCATGGATATCTCCAGCGCGGAGCTGGTGGCCGATGTGATCTACCAGATCGGCGCGCTGCAAGGATTGGCGGCAGCCGCAGGTACCACGGTGCGCTACGTCAAGCCGCACGGCGCGCTCTACAACACCATTGCGCACGATGCGCGGCAGGCCAAGGACGTGATCACTGCCATCCGCGCCATCGACCCGAAGTTGGCCCTGGTGGCGCTGGCCGGATCGCCCCTGGTGCAGTGGGCGCGTGACGCAGGCTTGCGCGTGGTGTCCGAAGCCTTTGCAGACCGGGCCTACACCCCCCAGGGCGCCCTGGTGTCGCGCCGCGAAAAAGGCGCGGTGCTGCATGACCCCGAAGTGATCGCCCAGCGCATGGTGCGCCTGGTGCGCGAAGGCGTGGTCGAGGCTATCGACGGCAGCACCGTGCGCATCGAGGCCGACTCGATCTGCGTGCACGGCGACAGCCCTGATGCCGTCGGCATCGCCCGTGAGGTGCGCCGGAGGTTCGAGGCCGATGGCATCCAGATCGCCTCATTCATGGCCCCTTCCATGGCCCCTGTCATGGCCGCTGTCCAGGGGTAAGGCTGCATGCGTTTCCTGCCCGTCACCCTCAATTCGCTGCTGGTCGAATTGGCCGATCTGGACGAAACCCTGGCGCTGCTGGCATCGCTGCAGCGCACCCCGCTGGCCGGAGTGGAAGAGTTGGTACCCGCAGCGCGGACCATCCTCGTGCGGTTTCGCCCATCGGCCACCAGCGCTGCGGCACTCGTGCAGCAGATCGCGCAGCGCGACCTGTCGCAGCGTGCCGAGCGCAGCAGCACGCTCGTTGAAATCCCCGTGCACTACAACGGGGAGGATCTGGCCGAGGTGGCGCAGATTCTGGGCATCACCGCCGATGAAGTGGTGCAGCGCCACACGGGCAGCGAGTACACCGTGGCTTTCACCGGCTTTGCGCCCGGCTTTGCGTACCTGAGCGGCGGCCACCCCAGCCTGAACGTGCCACGCCGCAGCACCCCGCGCACGCGCCTGCCCGCAGGCTCTGTGGGGTTGGCGGGCACCTTCAGCGGCGTGTACCCGCAGGCCAGCCCCGGTGGCTGGCAAATCATTGGCACCACGCCTGTAGCCATGTGGGACATCACCCGCGCGCAACCCGCCTTGCTACAGCCCGGCTACCGCGTGCGCTTTGTGGATATTGCTACTAAAAACATAGCTGCTAGCGCTTATTCAGAAAGCGCTGGAGGCCAAAAAGACCCCAAACCCGCTGGCCGCACGCAGCACCACCTGGCCGCCGGGCACACCGCGCTGCAGGTGCGTGCCACGGGCTTGCTCACCGTCTTTCAGGACCTGGGCCGCCACGGCCAGGCCAGGCAGGGCGTGTCGGCTTCAGGCGCCATGGACCAGGCCGCCCTCAAGGCCGCCAACCGCCTGGTGGGCAATGCCAGCAACGCCGCTGCGCTGGAGACCGTGGGCGGCGGCCTGCAACTGCGCAGCGTGGGCGATAACGTGGTGGCCGTCACCGGGGCCGATGCCGTGCTGACGCTGACCACGGCCGACGGCCAGCGCTGGTCTGTGCCACGTTACGAACCTGTGGCCCTGGCCGATGGCGACATGCTGGCCGTGGGCCAACCCACCGCAGGCGCACGCTGCTACGTCGCCGTGCGCGGCGGCTTTGCCGAAGCGCCCGTGATGGGCAGCTGCGCCACCGACACCCTGGCCCATGTCGGCCCCGCGCCCGTGGCCGTGGGCGACTGGCTGGCCGTGCAACCCGCGCCAGCCACCAGCGTGGTAGCCGCCCCCGAGCTGCCGCCTGCTGATTTGCCCACGCTGGAGCAAGAAGTGGTGCTGGACGTGGTGATGGGCCCGCGCACCGACTGGTTCACCCCCGAGGCCATCGCCCGCTTTGCTTCGCAGCGCTGGCAGGTCACGCCCCAGTCCAACCGCGTCGGCCTGCGCCTGGCGGGCGAGCTGCCTTTGGACCGCGCCATCACCGGCGAGCTGCCCAGCGAAGGCACAGCCCTGGGTGCCCTGCAGGTGCCCCCCAGCGGGCAGCCCGTGCTGTTTTTGGCCGACCACCCGCTCACGGGCGGCTACCCGGTCATTGGCTGCGTGGCCCCGTACCACCTCGACCGCGCCGGGCAGATCCCTGTGGGGGCCTGGTTGCGGTTCAACCCGATTCAGCCGTTTGCAGAGCTTGCGCCCTGATGGTTCGTGGCGTTGGTTGTACTTTCAAAGAACACCGGAACATTGATATGAAAAAAGTTTTGATTGCCAAGCGCGGAGAAAGCGGCCGCATGGCGGGCGCTTCTGCACATCGCAGTGCCTGCGCAGCAGGCGACGGCGATCTCGCCACCCTGTGCTGAGCAGAACATTGGAGCCTTGATATGAAAAAAGTCCTGATCGCCAACCGAGGCGAGATCGCCGTCCGCATCGCCCGCGCCTGCGCCGACTACGGCGTACAGTCCGTCGCCGTGTACGCCAATGCCGACATCGATGCCCTGCACACCCGCATGGCCGATGAGGCTTATGGTCTGGACGGCGACCGTCCCGCAGACACCTACCTCAACGTCGAAAAGCTGTTGGCTGTTGCCAAAAAGAGCGGAGCGGACGCCGTGCACCCCGGCTACGGCTTCCTGTCGGAGAACGCCGCCTTTGCCCAGGCTGTGATCGACGCCGGCCTGGCCTGGATTGGCCCTCGCCCTGCCACCATTGCCCAACTGGGCGACAAGGTGTCTGCACGCAAGATTGCGCTGCAAGTGGGCGCGCCGCTGGTGGTGGGCACGCCCGACCCCGTGAAGGACGCGAGCGAAGTGCTGGCCTTTGCCGAAAAGAATGGCCTCCCCATCATCATCAAGGCCGCCTTTGGTGGTGGCGGGCGCGGCATGAAGATCGCGTGGCGCATGGACGAAGTGGCCGAGCTGTATGAATCCGCCGTGCGTGAAGCCGTCACGGCCTTTGGCCGGGGCGAGTGCTTTGTCGAGCAGTTTCTCGACAAGCCCCGCCACATCGAGGCCCAGGTGCTGGCAGACACCCACGGCAACGTGGTGGTGCTGGGCACGCGCGACTGCTCGCTGCAGCGGCGCAACCAGAAGCTGGTGGAAGAGGCCCCTGCGCCATTTTTGAGCGACGCACAGCGCGAACGCATCCACACGGCCGCACGTGACATCTGCGCCGCTGCAGGATATGTGAGCGCGGGCACGGTGGAATTTTTGCTGAGCCAAAGCGGTGCCATCTCGTTCCTGGAAGTCAACACCCGCCTGCAGGTGGAGCACCCCGTGACCGAGCAAACCACGGGCGTGGACCTGGTGGTGGAGCAATTGCGCGTGGCCGATGGCCTGCCGCTGTCCATCACGCAAACGCCCGCGCCGCTGGGCCACTCGTTCGAGTTCCGCATCAACGCCGAAGACGTGGGCCGGGGCTTTTTGCCCACGCCAGGGCCCGTGCAGCGCTTTGATGCGCCCTCGGGCCCCGGCGTGCGGCTCGATACGGGCGTGCAGTCGGGCTCCGTCGTGCCCGGCACGTTCGATTCGCTTATGGCCAAGCTCATCGTGACCGGGGCCACACGCGAACAGGCCCTGGCCCGCGCGCGCCGTGCGCTGCGCGAGTTTCAGATTGAAGGCGTGGCCTCGGTGCTGCCATTCCACCGCGCCGTCATCGACCACCCCGACTTTGTAGGGGCTGATGGATTCAAGGTGCACACCCGCTGGATCGAATCCGACTTCGCCACGCCACTGGCTGCTGCGGTACGGGCCGCGCCCGTGGCAGACACCAGCCTGCTGCGCACCGCCATCGAGATCGATGGCCGCCGTGTGCAGCTGGGCCTGCCTGCCGTGCTGCTGCAAGGCCTGGCGGCCGCGGGTGGGAAGGGCGCTGCTGCCGCACCAGCCGAGGCTGCGGTGGACGCATCCGCCGTCACTTCGCCCATCGCAGGCAATCTGCACGCCTGGAAGGTGGCCGATGGCGACATGGTGCAAGAGGGCGATGTGATTGCCGTGATGGAGGCCATGAAGATGGAGATGCAGGTGACGGCACACCGCGCTGGGCGCGTGGCCTTGGCGGCAGCGGCTGGCACCGCCCAGGCGCTGGGTGCGGTGATTGCCCGAATTGCCTGAGACGCGCCGTCTTACTGCCGCGCCAGGGCGGCGGGCGCGCCCCGCCAGCGCGCCATGCTGTCCATGATGAGCACGGTGCACACCATCCAGGTGCCCCCCAGCACCCAGCCGGCCAGCACGTCACTCACGTAGTGCACATGCAGCACCACGCGGCTCCAGCCGGTGGTGAAGATCAGCGCGCCCGCGCAGCACACGGCGGGCACCTGCCAGGCCCGTGGCAGCAGCCGCACCGCCAAGTACGCCAGCATGGCATAGGCCACCATGGATGCGCTGCTGTGCCCGCTGGGAAAACTGAACCCATCGGCCTGCGCTGC
This sequence comes from uncultured Acidovorax sp., assembly GCF_964021665.1. Classification (NCBI taxonomy): domain Bacteria; kingdom Pseudomonadati; phylum Pseudomonadota; class Betaproteobacteria; order Burkholderiales; family Comamonadaceae; genus Acidovorax; species uncultured Acidovorax sp. The sequence goes on along the minus strand of NZ_CAXIAK010000011.1, from coordinate 58,051 downwards.
CCCATGCACATGCTCTGGCCGCACGCGGGCAAACACGTCTTTCAAAATTTTGGTCAGCAGCCCATTGCCCGCCATGGCCACCAGCCAGCCAACGGCCAATAAACGGTGCCTGCGCCACCACAGGGCGGCCGTCACCGCCAGGGTCAGCGTGGTCAGCACGGCGGTGTCTCCCAGGTGGGTGAGTGCGCCAAACCACCGCAGGGCCGCCATGTCTGCATGCAGACGCAGTTGCTGCGCAATGCCTTCGTCCACCCGGCTCCAGGTGCCCGTGCGCTGCCAGCCCTCGGCCAGCTCTGCCATCAACGCGCCCCCGGCCAGCAGGGCGCAAGCGGCTGCCGCCATGCTCAGCAGCATCACAGTGGTGGCGCTGGCTGCGTGAAGCAAATGCCGCACAGGCGAGGGGCGGTGGCGCAGGGTTTTCAAGGCCCACAAGGCGCCACTGCCCAGCAAGGCGCCCGCAGTCATTCCCAGCAGCCAAAGGGCAATGGGGTGGCGGGCAACAGTGGTGGCAAGGGTGTCCAGGTCCATGGATTCAAAGGTCTTTTTGGGGGGGAAGAGAGCCGGTGCTGGGACGGGTTGTTACTGCGTACCCAGCGGATGCACTGGAATCGTCTTGAGCCAAGCGAATGGCCAGCCCGTGCAGCTTTCGGTACCGTGGTGTTTTACCTCAGCAAGGGGTGGCCCGTTGCGATCACAGGGTTTAGCGTTGCAATGCGCAGTGCTGCCTGTAGGCGCACGCCGACGCACCAAGGCGCCGCCCGCTGGCTGCGCTGTAGCCACTGCGCCGTGATCATTGAATAGCGGCCCCGTGCCGGGTCTTTGGCCTCACAGGCATCGTTACGCCCACCACGCTTTTCATCCCCATGACCGATTTGCACAGTCCCATGATCCTTCATCACCACAGTCCCATCCATGTGGTGGTTCCACTGCGGCCAGGGGCTGATCTGGATCTGGTGCGCGCAAAGCTGAGTGGTGCATTCGCTCAGCACGACCATCCCGTGGTGTGGCACATACCGCGTGAGCGGGGTGACATCGTTCAATTGGCGGATCACGCAGCAGAGGCCGCCCGCGATAACGCTGGTTTGCTGGTGGCGGCGGGGGGGGATGGCACGATCAACGCCGTGGCCGCAGCCGCCTTGCGTGCCGGTGTGCCCATGGGGGTGGTGCCCATGGGCACTTTCAACTATTTCAGCCGCGAGCAAGGCTTGGAGCTGGACGCTGAAGCCGCCGTGCTGCAGCTGCTGGAAGCCCTGCGCGCGGGTGAGTTGCGGCCGGTGCAGGTCGGCTTTGTGAATGACCGGGTATTTTTGGTCAACGCCAGCGTGGGGCTGTACCCCCGGTTGCTGGCAGAGCGCGAGCAGGCCACGCGCAAGCTGGGCCGCTCTCGCGCGGTGGCCATGGCCGCTGCGGTGTGGAGCATGCTGCGCCCCTCGGCGCGGCGACGCTGGCGCGTGGTGGTACGCACCCGCCAAGGAAATCAGATGCAAGAGCAGGAACACGAAGTCACCACGCTGTTTGTCGGCAACAACCCCCTGCAGCTGGAGCAGGTGGGCTTGGCGCAAGCTGAATCGGTAGCGCAGGGCGGGCTGCTGGCCGTGGTGTTGCTCAAACCCCAAAGCCGCTGGGCCATGGCTCGCACGGTATGGCGCGCCGCCACTGGCCAACTGGACGACGACCCTGCCGTGCAAAGCCTGGCCTGTGCCGAGCTGAGTGTGGCGCCCGCCGGGTGGCGCAAGGCCAGCGTGAAGGTGGCTTTTGATGGCGAGCGCGAACGCATGAAAGCGCCTCTGTGTTTTTCGCTACACACGCGGCCCCTGTGGCTGGTGGCGCCAGCGCAGTTGCAACATTTGCCGCAGCGCGACTCTGCCAACGCACCACCTGCCGCAGCGCCGCCCTTGGCTGAACCTGCGCTGGCGCCTGCCTGAACACCATGCGCCAGGAACTGCCTGCAGTCGCGGGGAACGCTGGTGCCATGCTTCGCCACGAAGGTCATGAAGCAGCGCCCGTTCCCCCGTCGTTGAAGGTGGAAGCTGACAAGGAGCTGGGGCTTGGCAAGAACGAAGCGAAAGTTTTGCATCCAGCACCAGCGTCGGTAATCGCCACCACGCACAAATTGATGCATCTTTCCGATCTGCATTTTGGAGCGCACGACCCGCTGGTGTGCGCGGCGGTGCAGCGACTGGCGCATCGGCTGCGTGTGGATGTGGTGGTGGTTTCGGGCGATCTGACCCAGCGTGCCACACGCCAGCAGTTCGCCTTGGCGCACGATTTTGTTTGCGGCCTGGGGGTGGATGAGCGCGTGGTGCTGGCCGGCAACCACGACTTGCCCCTGTTCGCCTGGTGGCTGCGTTGGGGCCGGGCCTACCAACGATTTGCATCGCAGTTTGGAGCCCAGCTCGAACCTCAGCGGCAGGTGGGGCCGTTCTGGATTGTGGGGGTGAACACGACCCGGCCCTGGCGGCATGAGCGCGGCACGCTTTCGGCCGCGCAGGTGACTCGGGTGGCGGAAGACTTGCGGTCTGCGCCCGCGCAGGCATGGCGCATTGTGGTCAGTCACCACCCCCTGGTGGCTCGCAGTGCGGAAGACCGATCCCACCGGCCCCACGGCGCCGACACTGCCGTGCAACGCTGGCGCGATGCGGGTGCCCACATGCTGCTCTCAGGCCATGTGCACCATCCGGCCTTGCTGCAGCCCCTGCCCGGTTTGTGGTCCATGCAGGCCGGCACGGCCGTATCGCGCCGCCTGCGCAGTGGGCAACCCAATAGTCTGGTGGTGTTGCAGATGCAGTCCGAGCCCACGGGTTCGCTGGGGCGGCAATACCCTAATCGTTTTGCTCAGCGCTGGGATTTTGATGCCCGCTTGGGTGACTTCGTGTGCGTTGAATCGCTGCCCGTGGCGGGTTGAAATACGCCCGTTCCCTCACAGCCAGGGCTTGAGCCAGCCCAGCCCGTCGCTGGTGGCGTGGGCTGCCGTGCCGCGCGCGGGGCGGTATTCGCAGCCAATCCAGCCGTCGTAGCCCAGGCTGTCCAGCAGTTGGAACAGGTAGGTGTAGTTGATCTCGCCTACATCGGGTTCGTGGCGCTCGGGCACACCGGCAATCTGGAAATGGGCGACGTTGCCGGTGGGCAGGTATTCGCGCACTTTCATGGCCAGGTCGCCTTCCACGATCTGGCAGTGGTACAGGTCCATCTGCACCTTCACGTTGGCGGCGCCGATCTCGGCGATCAGCGCGTGGGCCTGGTTCTGGCGGCTCAGGAAGAAGCCGGGCATGTCGCGGCCGTTGATGGGCTCCAGCAGGATCTGGATGCCGTGCGGCGCAGCCTGTTCGGCGGCATAACGCACGTTGGCGATGTAGGTGGCGCGCACGGTGGCCGCGTCCGCACCCTGGGGCACCAGCCCGGCCATCACGTGGATGCGGGGGCATTGCAGGGCCTGGGCGTATTCGATGGCTTTGGCAATGCCTTCACGGAACTCGGCCTCACGCCCGGGCAGGCAGGCCAGCCCGCGCTCGCCCGCGTCCCAGTTGCCGGGAGGGGCGTTGAACAGCACCTGTTGCAGGCCATTGGCTTGCAGGCGCTGGGCTAACTCTTGCGCCGGGTAGGCGTAAGGGAAGAGGTATTCCACCGCCTTGAAGCCATCGCGCGCAGCGGCGGCAAAGCGGTCGAGAAAGTCCACGTCGTTGTAGAGCATGGACAGGTTGGCGGCAAAACGGGGCATGGGTGTCTTTCTGTCTGATGGTGAAGGCTTTGCCTCACCACTGCGCGCCAAAGGTCTGGCGCAGTTGTTCAATCTGGGGCTCGGTCAGCGGCGTGGGGTGAGGCTGGCACAGCATCCACAGGCGTGCGGTTTCTTCCAGTTCTTCCAGCACGGCCATGGCGGCGGCGGGCGTGTCGTGCCACACGTTGGGCCCCAGGCGTGCCAGCATCACGGCGCGCACAGGGCTGCCCTTGGTGGCATAGCGGCCAATGGTCTGCGCCACCAGCGCCGCTGCCGCCGGGTCGCCAGGGCGGTGGTACGGGATGTGCGGCACGCGGCCTACCTTCATCACAAAGTAGGGCGTGATGGGGGGCAGCAATTGCGCATCGGGCGCCAGTTGGCCACCTGCAGCGGTGTCGGCTTGCAGCGAGCAGCCCACCAGGTGCGTGCTGTGCGTGTGGATCACGCAGCGCGCTGGGGCCGCTGTCGATGCCGAGGCTTCGTAAATCTGGCGGTGCAGCGCAATGGTCTTGCTGGCCCGGTCGCCCGCCACCTGCTGGCCCTGGGCGTCCAGGCGCGCCAGCCGCTCGGGCTGCAGCGTGCCCAGGCAGGCATCCGTGGGCGTGATGAGGTAGCCGTCGGCCAGGCGCACGCTGATGTTGCCTGCGGTGGCGTGCACATAGCCCCGCTCAAACAGGCTACGGCCCACGCGGCAGATCTCGTCGCGGGCCTGGCTCTCGTCCATGAAGGCGGGGGGTGAGGTCATGCCTGCAATTGTGCAAAAGCCTTGGTGAAAAAGTCGGTGCTACCAAAATTGCCCGACTTCAGCGTGATGTGCAGCCCGTCCTTCGCGTCGTGTGCCACGGCATGGCACCACGGCACGCCGGGGTCAATCTGCGCGCCAATGCGCATTTGCGTGATGCCCAGGGCCTGCACGCAGGCACCCGAGGTTTCGCCACCCGCCACGATGAGCTGGCGCACACCGCGCTGCACCAGGCCGCGTGCAATGGCGGCAATGGTGCCTTCCACCATGGCACCGGCTTTTTCGGAGCCCAGTTTGCCCTGAATGGCGCGCACGGCCGATGGCTCGGCGGTGGAGTAAACCAGCACCGGGCCTTGGCCGATGTGGCCTTCGGCCCAGGCCAGCGCTTCGGCGGCCACGTCCACGCCTGCCGCAATGCGCAGCGGGTCGATAGCCAGGGCGGGCTTGCCTGCCTTGATGAAATCCATGACCTGCTGGTTGGTGGCCACAGAGCAGCTGCCCGACACGATGGCCTGCAGCCCCTGGGCGGCGGGCAGGCGTGCTGCCTCGTTGCTGGGCGCCACGCCAAAGTTGCCCGGCAGGCCAATGGCCACGCCGGAGCCCGCTGTGACCAGCGGCATGCCCTTGAGGGCAGGGCCCAGGCGCAGCAGGTCGGCGTTGGACACCGCATCCACCACGGCCATACGCACGCCCTCGGCTTTGAGTTGGTCGATGCGTGCGCGGATGGCAGCCTCGCCCTGCGCGACCACACTGTGGTCGATCAGGCCCACACGGCTGGGTGTCTGCGCTTGCAGCACGCGCACCAGGTTGGGGTCGGTCATGGGCGTGAGCGGGTGGTTCTGCATGCCGCTCTCGCTGAGCAGCACATCGCCCACAAACAGGTAGCCCTTGAACACGGTGCGCTTGTTGTCGGGGAACGCGGGCGTGGCGATGGTGAAGTCGGTGCCCAGGGCCTGCATCAGCGCATCGGTCACGGGGCCGATGTTGCCTTCGGCCGTGCTGTCAAAGGTGGAGCAGTATTTGAAGTAGATCTGCTCGGCACCTTGCGCCTGCAGCCACTGCAGCGCAGCCAGCGACTGGGCAATGGCTTCTTCTTTGGGAATGGTGCGCGACTTGAGCGCGACCACGATGGCATCGGCCTCGGTATCCAACGGCGCCGTGGGAACGCCCATGGCTTGCACCACGCGCATGCCTGCGCGCACCAGGTTGTTGGCCAGGTCGGTCGCGCCGGTGAAGTCGTCGGCGATGCAGCCCAGCAGTGCACGTGTGCGCGTCATGCCTTTTTCTCCTTGCCTTCGGGCAGGGTGATGCCGGGGAAGATTTTGATCACGGCGCTGTCATCTTCCTTGGCAAAGCCTGCGGTGGAGGCTTGCATGAACATCTGGTGCGCGGTGGCCGCCAGCGGCAGGGGGAATTTGCTGGCGCGTGCGGTGTCCAGCACCAGGCCCAGGTCCTTCACAAAAATATCGACGGCCGACAGCGGCGTGTAGTCGCCCGCCAGCACATGGGCCATGCGGTTTTCAAACATCCAGCTGTTGCCCGCGCTGTTCGTGATCACTTCATACAAGGCGCTGGCTTCCACGCCCTCGCGCAGGCCCAGGGCCATGGCTTCGGCGGCCACGGCAATGTGCACACCAGCCAGCAGCTGGTTGATGATCTTGACCTTGCTGCCCGCGCCTGCCTTGTCGCCCAGGCGGTACACCTTGCCAGCCATGCCGTCGAGCACCGCGCCCGCTGCGGCATAGGCCTCAGGCTTGGCCGAGGTCATCATCGTCATCTGGCCCGATGCGGCCTTGGCTGCGCCGCCAGAGATGGGCGCGTCCACATAGTGCAGGCCCAGGGCGTTCAGGCGCGCTTCCATCGCCACCGACCAGTTGGGGTCCACGGTGGAGCACATCACAAACGTGCTGCCGGGGCGCATGGCGCTGGCTGCACCGCCCTTGCCGTCGTCGCCAAACAGCACGCTCTCGGTTTGCGCGGCGTTGACCACCACCGACACCACCACATCACTCACCGCCGCCAATGCCGCCGTCGTGGCGTGGGCCGTGCCACCGTCTGCCACAAAGGCATCGGCCACGCCGGGACGCACGTCGCACACGTGGATGGTGAAACCGTTGTTGCGCAGGGTCTTGGCAATGCCAGCGCCCATGGCGCCCAGGCCGATGATGCCGACGGTGGGTTTTGTCATGTTGTCAGTCCTTCAAAGAAATTCAAAACAGTGGGCTCAGGCCACCAGCACCCACAGCAGGGCAGTCAGGGCAAAGCCCGCCAGGCCCAGCACGGTGGTCAGCACCGTCCAGGTGCGCAGGCCATCGCCCACGCTCAGGCCCAGGTAGCGGGTCACGATCCAGAAGCCCGAATCGTTGACGTGCGACAGGCCCAGGCTGCCAAAGCCAATGGCAACCGTGAGCAGCGCCACTTGCAAGGGCGAATACCCGCCACCCGCCATCGCATCGGCCAGCAGGCCGCAGGTGGTGATGATGGCCACGGTGGCCGAGCCTTGGGCAGCGCGCAGGGCCAGCGCAATGATGAACGCCAGCAGGATGAGCGGCAGGTGAGTAGCGGTGAGGCTTTGCGACAGCGCAGCGCCAATGCCGCTGGCCGTAAGCACCTTGGCAAACACGCCGCCAGCGCCGGTCACCAGGATCACGGTGGCAGCAGGGGGCAGGGCAGATTCCATGATGGCGTTGGTGCGCTCGCGGTTCCAGCCCTGGTTGCGGCCCAGCAGAAACATCGCCAGGCCCACGGCCACCATCAGCGCAAAAATGGGCGAGCCAATGAAGCCCAGCACATTGCGCAGGCTATCGCCTTTGGGCAGCAGTGTGGCACCGGTGGTGCCCGCCATGATGAGGGCCAGCGGGATCAGGATCAGCGCCATGATGGTGCCCACGCCCGGTGCGCTGCGGGCTTTGGATGCCGTGCTGTCTTCGCTGTTGCCAAAGGCCGCAAACTGCTCGGCCGTGGTGGGCAGCATGGGGTAGCCCTTGCGGTTGAGCCAGCCCGCCACGACCTGCGCCAGCGCCGCCAGCGGGATGCAGATGGCCAGGCCAATGATGGTGATCCAGCCAATGTCGCCCTTGACGATGGCCGCCCCGCCCACGATGCCGGGGTGCGGTGGCACCACCACGTGCGCGGCCAGCATGATGCCCGCCACGGGCAGGCCGAACTTGATGGGGTTGACCCCCGCCGCCTTGCAAAAGCCGTAGACGATCGGCACCAGGATGATGAAGCCCACATCAAAAAACACCGGGATGGCCAGCACCAGCGCAGCGGCCGTCAGGGCCATGGGCACCCGTGTGGGGCCTAGCAGCTGCGTGAAGCGGTTGGCCAGGCTGGCCGCGCCGCCCGAGACCTCGATCATCCGCCCCAGCATGGAGCCCAGCGCCACCAGGATGGCCACCGAGCCCAGTGTGCCGCCCATGCCTGCAATCAGCGTGCTGATGATGTCGCTAATCGGCATGCCCGTGGCAAATGCGACGAGGAAGCTCACCAGCATCATGGCCACGAAGGCGTGGACCTGCCAGCGGATGATGAGCAACAGGAGCAGGGCAATGCTGCCGGCGCCGATGCCGAGAAGTGCGAGGGTGGACATGGACTGGGTATCTCCGGGAGGAAAAGGCCGTGCACGCAGCAGGGCTCTTTTGTGATGTGTTTATATGGTTATCATACAAATTTAAAACAACGTCTGATTACGGGTTAACCCTGAAGTTGTTTGGGTCTCGACCTCTGCTGGGGGGGGGCTGGCTTCTGCGGCAGGTGTGCGGTGCAGGCGTCTGCAACGCGCCCGACATGGCGCGGTTCAGGCGCGTGGTGAGGGCGGCGCCTCGCCCACCAGGGGTTGCGCCAGCCGGGCACCGTCTTGCGCCCAGAAGGTGGTGTCGGCTTGCTCAATGCGGCGCAGTGCATTGCACATGTGTTCGGTGGCCGCGTTGCGGGCCCCACGCGCATCGCCAGATTCAATGGCCCGCACGATCTGCTCGTGTTCCTGCGTCACTGCCTGTGCGAAGTCAGAGCGCCGCGCCTCGTTGGCCCGGGTGACGCGGGTGGCGCCTTGAAGAAACCGGGCCAGATAGTCCAGCGTGCTGATCAAAAAAGGATTGCCCGCTGCGCGGGCGATGGCGCGGTGAAATTCCACGTCTTCCTCGGCCCCGTCGCGCCCGGCTTGCACGGCGTCGCTGATGCGCTGCATGGCATCGCGAATGGCCTGCACATCGGCTTCACTGCGGCGTTGCGCTGCCAGTTCGGCCACTTCAGACTCCAGCGCGCGACGCACTTCCACAATTTGCATGACCGCCTCGCGCGATGCGGCGTGGGGCAGGTCAAAGTGCAGGGGCTCAATGCCCGGCGCTTTGACGTAAACGCCGCTGCCCTGGCGTGAATCCACCAGGCCCAGCGATTTGAGGCGCGAAATCGCCTCGCGCACCACGGTGCGGCTGACCTGGAACTGCTGCGCGAGTGCTGCCTCCGTAGGAAGCTTCTCCGACGCCTGAATGCGACCCGCGCGGATTTCGGTCTCCAGCGTGCTGGCAACCTGGTCGGCCAGTTTGAGGCTGGGTTTGACGGCGGAGAAGGGGGACGACATGGCGTGAGCGGGAGGGTGGTCAAAGGCGCTGTAGTAGCGTGCTGTGGACTGTACCGCAGGGGCGTGTGGCGGATGCGTCTCCTGAGTGCTAGTTTGTCTACTTCGGCGCCGTACAGGAGTCGTCCAGCCGCGCCATGCCTGCCAATTTTTGCAGGCTGCTGCGCTTTTCAAGGCAGGTCTGGTATTGGGCTTCTGCGGCTTTTTGCTGTGCGGCGCGTGCAGCGTTGGCGCGCTCGGCCTGCAGTTGGGCGACGCGTTCGCGGATCTGGGGCATCACAGCCAAGGCGGCTTTTTCGCCTTCCAGGATGGCGTTGGTGCGTTGGCTGAAATCGGCCGAGCCAATGTCCAGCACCTGGGGCCGGATGATGACGTCGGCCCGTGCCAGTTCGGCTTGGCCGAGCTTCTGACCCATGATGGCGATCGACTGGCCCAGCGTGCCCAGCATGTCGCCCGGCGTCTGGCCCCGCGCCTTGTTGGAGATGTCCACGGCAATCACGATGTCGGCGCCCAGCTGGCGCGCGGCATCCACCGGCACGGGGCTGACGATGCCGCCGTCCACAAAGTGGTACTTGCCGATGGTGACGGGCTGGAACACGCCGGGCACGCTGCTCGATGCGCGCACGGCCTGGCCGGTGTTGCCGCGTGCAAACACGGTGCGCTCGCCGTCTTCCAGCCGCGTGGCTACGACCACAAAAGGCTTGGCCATCTGCTCCAGTGGCTTGCGGCGTACCTGCTCGTTCACATAGTCTTCGAGCTTCTGGCCCAGCACCAGGCCGCCGGACGAGAGCTGCAGGTCGCGGATCTTGGCCTCGTCCAGCGCCACGGCTTTTTCCTGCATTTCAAAGGCGTTCATGCCACTGGCGTAGAGCGCGCCCACCACGCTGCCTGCGCTGGTGCCCGATACCACCGCAGGCGCAAAGCCGTTGGCCTCCAGCATCTTGATGACGCCAATGTGCGCGAAACCCTTGGCTGCGCCACCGCCCAGGGCGATGCCGATGCGGACAGGGGGAGCGGAGGAGGAAAGAACAGGCTGCATCACCGCGTCGGGCCGGGCGGGGGTGGTGCCGCCACATCCAGCCAGCGACAGGGCTGCCAGCATGGTTACGCTGGCAAGGGTGGCCAGCGGGTGGAAAAAAGCGGTCAAGCGCATGCCAGGCGGTCCTGCGGTGCAACGGGGCGCGAAGTATAGCGGCGGCGTTGCTCCCACACCGTGGGTGGCGCTGTTTGCTCCTGAAAATGTAGCTGTCAGCGCTTTATGGATAAGCGCTGGGTGGCATTTTCGGTGAGTTTTTGAAAACCGCCCGTGCAAACTCACTCGCCTTGCGAGCCCCGGTGCGCCCACCCTGTGGTGCGCTTTTCGATCCAGCTGAACAGCTCGTACATCACCATGGCCATGGCGCCCACCACCATCAGGCCCGCAAAGGCCAGACCCATCTGCATGGACGAGCCCGCGCTGATCAGCAGGTAGCCGATGCCTTCGTTCGCTGCGGTCATCTCCGACACCGTCGTACCCACAAAAGCCAGCGTGATGGCGACCTTGAGCGAGCCGTAGAAGTACGGCATGGAACGCGGCAGGCCCACCTTGGTCAGCACGTCCCAGCGCTTGGCGCCCAGCACGCGCAGCACGTCTTCCAGCTCGGGCTCCAGCGTGGCCAGGCCCGTGGCGATGTTGACCATGATGGGAAAGAAGCTGATGAGAAACGCCGTAAGGATGGCCGGGCCGACGCCAATGCCGAACCACACCACCAGGATGGGCACAAAGGCGGCCTTGGGCAGCGCGTTGAAGGCCGTCATCAGCGGGTAGACGGCGGCATAGGCGATGCGCGAGCTGCCGATCACAAAGCCCAGCAGCACACCCACGACGATGGCGATGCCGAAGCCCGCCATGGTGACCCAGAAGGTGCGCCAGGCATGGCCCGCGATGACGCCGCTGAACTCCACCAGCTGCACGCCGATGGCCCAGGGGCTGGGGAACAGGTATTCAGGGATGCTGAAGGCCGAGCAGATGATTTGCCACAGCAGGATGGTGGCGACGAGCAGGATCCATGGGGACCAGCGCTCCACGGTTTTCTTGTGCATGGGGACGAGGCGCTTTCTTTGTTCTTATTGCTGGATGGGCGCGCCTGCTTTTCGCAGCGCCCCGATGTGGCCGCGCAGCTCGTGCACGATGTCGGTGAACTCCTTGGTGTAGGTCACTTCCAGGTCGCGCGGGCGGGGCAGCTCGATTTCTTTGCGCACCACAAACCGGCCGGGGCTCTTGCTCATCACATAGACCGTGTCTGCCAGGAAGACCGACTCGCGCAGGTCGTGCGTGACCAGGATCACGTTGAACTGCTGCTCGGTCCACAGGTCGCGCAGGATGCACCACAGCTCTTCGCGCGTGAAGGCATCCAGCGCGCCAAACGGCTCGTCCAGCAGCAGCATCTTGGGCTCGTGGATCAGCGCGCGGCAGATGCTGGCGCGCTGCTGCATGCCGCCCGACAGCTGCCAGGGGAACTTGTCCTCGTAGCCTGCGAGCCCCACCTTCTGCAGCAGCTTGCGGGCGCGCTCTTCGTATTCCTTGCGCTTTTGCTTGAAACTGCTGCGGTAGGGCTCGACGATTTCGAGCGGCAGCAGCACGTTGTCGACCGTGGTGCGCCAAGGCAGTAGCGAGGGTGCCTGAAACGCCATGCCCGAGACCTTGAGCGGCCCCGTCACCGGCTGCCCGTCGATGAGGATCTTGCCCATCGATGGCATCTTCAACCCCGTGGCCAGCTTCATGAAGGTGGACTTGCCGCAGCCCGAAGGGCCAACGATGGCGATGAACTCGCCACGCCGCACCTGCAGGTCGATGGCCTCCACCGCAAACTGGTTCTTGGCACGCAGCTCGTCGTTGTAGGCGAGCCAGACATCGCGGAAGTCCACAAAATAGGAATCGGCAGCCTGCATGGAAGGTCGTTCTTTTTTAAATGAAAATGGCTGCTAGCGCTTTTATATCAAGCGCTGGCAGCTATCAAATTGATAGTTTTACTTCTTCGCCAGGATGTTGAGTTCCGCCGTGCTGGGCAGGAAGCTGGGGTTCCACACGTCGTCGGCGTTGACGCGCGTCTTGGTGTTGAACGCGTCCGACACCTGCGATGCCATCAGCGACAGGCGGCCGGGCACGGCCTTGCCAAAGCCCTCTGCGCGCGCGTCGGGGCTGTTGATGACGGTGTCGATGGCCAGTTGCAGGCGGCGGGTTTCGAGCGGCACGTTCACGATGCCATCGCGCGCCTTTACATGCTCGATGGCGGCTGCGGGGTTGGCGATGACTTCCTTGGCGCCCTTGGCAAAGGCCGACAGGAACGCTTTGATGGCGGCAGGGTTCTCCTTGATGAGCTTGGGAGACGCGATGATCACGTTGCCATAGAGCTTCACGCCGAAGTCGGCATAGGGCAGCACCACCACGTCGGCGGCCTTGGCGCCACGGGCTTCCAGGTTGAGCAGCGAGGTGAAGGTGAAGCCGGTGATGGCGTCCACGTCGCCGCGCACCAGCATGGTTTCGCGCAGGGGCGGATCCATGGCGGTCCAGGTCACGGCGCCAATGCCGTTGGCCTTCTGGAAGATGGGGAACGCGCGGCGGCCTGCGTCAAACACGGGGGCGCCCAGCTTCTTGCCGGCCAGGTCGGCGGGCTTGGTGATGCCGCTCTTCTTGAGCGCCATGACCGATGCGGGCGTGTTGTTGTAGACCATCATCACCGCCACGGGCTTGTTCTGCGCGTCGGGGTTGTTGGCATGGAACTCCATCACCGCGGCCAGGTCGGCAAAGCCCATGTCGTAGGTGCCCGATGCCACGCGTTGCACCGCGCCGCCCGAGCCGTTGCCCGCGTCCACCGTCACGTCCAGGCCTGCGGCCTTGAAGTAGCCCTTGGCCACGGGTTGCAGGAACAGCGCCGCAGGGCCTTCAAAACGCCAATCCAGCTGAAACTTGATGGGCGTGCTCTGCGCATGCGCCACGGGCAATGCGCTGGCCAGCGCCAGTGCCGCTGCGGTGTGCATGAATGTTCTTTTTTTCATGGGATAGCTCCTGGCGGATGCCAAATAAAAAACAGAAGAAAAAGGCAGTCATGCCTTGGCTGTACAAGCCATCCAGCAAAAAAGATGCCCGCTTTCAAGCGCGCTGTCGGGTTTTTGCAAGGGCGGCGCGGCACGGCAAACCATTCCTCACCGAAGTGGTGCGCCCAGGCATGCAGTGTTTCCCGCAATGGTGCGTGCGCGGTGGCAACGGATTGGAATCAACGCGCAGATGGGTGCACGGCCGCAGCGGTGCAACGAAGTCGCAGCATCCAAAAAAACAGGGCATGGCATCGCAGATCACAGGCGTTGCTGGTCGGTGCTTCTGGGGATGGATGCGCAGCCCGTTGCACTTCAGCCCGAAGGCTTGCGTCTTCGGGTTTTCAAAGAGCCACGAGAGGGCTCACCCATGCCACACCTGACCGGGTTTTTCTTGACAACGTGCACTGGCGCACCATGCCCGACGTGGCGCGGGATCCAGGGTGGCCACGATGCAGGACGGCGACATCCTGTTGGGCGGCCGCTGGCAGCGTAAAAAGCGCCTGCTGGGCTTTAGCGGGGCGCAGCTGACGGCTGCGTTGGCCAGGCGCTGGCGCTTTCCTGATTCGATCGTGCGTGCGCTGGAAACTGCTGAAGACCCCGTGGCCGCTGTGCCGTGTTGTCGCCTGGGCGGCATCGTGCATGTGGCCATGCTGCTGGCCGAGATTGGGCTGGAGGAGCCCAAGTCCCCCGCCGACACCATTGCCAGCCTGCGTGAGGAAATCAAGCGGGCGCTGCAATTGGACTCGGCCTGGCTGGCCGAACATCTGCCGCCGGTGGCGGACTTTGTGGATGTGTCTGTGCGCTGACGCAGGCCTGGCAAAGACCTGCGTATCGATACACCCAAAAAGAAAGGCCCCTCGGGGCCTTTCTTGTGTCAGAGCCTGAGCGAATCAGGCGGCGCGCGCCGCAGCGCTGGCCACGGCCAGGGCCGTCATGTTGAACACGCGGCGCACGGTGGCGGCCGGCGTCAGGATGTAGGCCGCAGCCGCCGCACCCATCAGGATCGGGCCCACCGTCACACCGCCGCTGGTGGTGGTCTTGAGCACGTTGTAGAGGATGTTGGCTGCGTCAATGTTCGGGCAGATCAGCAGGTTGGCCGAGCCGCTGAGCGTGGAATCTGCCATGTACGCGTTGCGGATGCCTGGCTCCAGCGCGGCGTCACCGTGCAGTTCGCCGTCGCATTCGATCTCGGGGTGGGCCGCCACGAACAGGTCGCGTGCTTCACGCATCTTGCGGGCCGAGGCGCGCTTGGACGAACCGTAGCTCGAATGCGACAGGAACGCCACCTTGGGTGGCAGGCCAAAGCGCTGCACTTCCTGCACCGACATCCAGGCAATGTCGGCCAGCTCCTGCGCCGTGGGGTCTTCGTTCACGTAGGTGTCTGCAATGAACAGGGTGCCGTTGCGGTCCGTCATCAACGCGTTCAGCGCGGCGTAGTTGGTGGCGCCGGGGGCATGGCCCAGGATGTTGCGGATGCGCTCCAGGTGGGTTTCATAGGTGCCCACCAGGCCGCAGATCATGGCGTCGGCATCGCCCAGCTTCACCATCAGCGAGGCGATGATGGTGTTGGAGCGGCGCACGGCCGCCTTGGCCACCTCGGGTGTGGCGCCTTCGCGCTTCATGAGCTGGTGGTAGGTTTCCCAATACTGGCGGAAGCGTGGATCGTCTTCGGGGTTGCACACTTCCACATCCTTGCCGATCTGCATGCGCAGGCCAGCCTTTTCAATGCGGGCGGCAATGACGGCAGGGCGGCCGATGAGGATGGGGTGGGCAATCTTGTCGTCGATGGCCAGCTGCGCTGCACGCAGGGCGCGCTCGTCTTCGCCGTCGGCATAGGCCACACGCTTTTTCGCATCGGGCAGGGCCTTTGCGGCGGTGATCACGGGGCGCATGAGCATGCCGGTTTGGTAAACAAAGCGCGACAGGCTTTCCTTGTAGGCCTCCATGTCTTCGATGGGGCGCGTGGCCACACCGGATTCGGCCGCAGCCTTGGCCACCGCAGGCGCGATCTTGAGGATCAGGCGCGAGTCAAACGGTGTGGGGATCAGGTAGTCGGGGCCAAAGGTCAGCTCCTTGCCTGCATACGCGTTGGCCACCTCTTCGCTGATGTCGGCCTTGGCGAGGTCGGCAATCTGGCGCACGCAGGCCAGCTTCATGGCTTCGGTGATCTTGGTGGCGCCGCAGTCCAGCGCGCCACGGAAGATGTACGGGAAGCACAGCACGTTGTTCACCTGGTTCGGGTAGTCCGAACGGCCTGTGGCAATGATGCAATCGGGCCGCACGGCCTTGGCCAGCTCGGGGCGGATTTCTGGCTCGGGGTTGGCCAGCGCCAGGATGATGGGCCTCTCGGCCATCGTCTTGACCATCTCGGCCGTCAGCACGCCGGGGGCAGAGCAGCCCAGGAACACATCCGCACCGTTAACAGCGTCAGCCAGCGTACGGGCGTCGGTCTTCTGTGCGTATTGGGCTTTGGACTCGTCCAGACCACCGGGGCGGCCTTCGTAGATCACGCCCTTGGAGTCGCACACGAAAATGTTTTCGCGCTTCACGCCCAGGCCCACCATCACATTCAGGCAGGCAATGGCGGCGGCACCGGCGCCAGAGACGGCTACCTTTACGTCGCCAATTTGCTTGCCCACCAGCTCCAGGCCGTTGAGCAGCGCGGCGCTGCTGATGATGGCCGTGCCGTGCTGGTCGTCATGGAACACCGGAATGTTCATGCGCTTGCTCAGCTCGCGCTCGATGTAGAAGCACTCGGGGGCCTTGATGTCTTCGAGGTTGATGCCGCCGAGCGTGGGCTCCAGGCTGGCAATGATCTCGATGAGCTTGTCGGGGTCGCGCTCGGCCAGTTCAATGTCAAACACGTCCACACCGGCAAACTTTTTGAACAGGCAGCCCTTGCCTTCCATCACCGGCTTGCCGGCCAGCGGGCCGATGTCGCCCAGGCCCAGCACGGCGGTGCCGTTGGTGATCACGCCCACGAGGTTGCCGCGCGAGGTGTAGTCAAACGCCTTGGAAGGGTCGGCCTGGATGTCCAGGCAGGGGTAGGCTACGCCGGGCGAATAAGCCAGGGACAGGTCGCGCTGGTTGGACAGCGGCTTGGTGGGAGTGACGGAAATCTTGCCCCGGCTGGGGTTGCGGTGGTATTCACGCGCGGCATCGCGCAGGGCTTGTTCGGCGGCGGACAGATTCTGGGTCATACGAAAAAGTGGGAGGCTTTCACGAAATTCAGCGGCAGGCGCAAGGGCGCCATGCCTCGAAGCGGTATCGGTTCATTCACAGGCCGCGTCGGGCCCTCGGATGGTGTGCAAGGCCTGCACCCAAGGAGAGCGCCGCAGCGGTCACATCAGTCTGCCTCGGTCAGGCGGGTCCGCAGGTGTGCGGCCAGCCTGGCGAGGTGCCCGCAACGCACAGGTCAAGCGGCGGGCAGGGTCCCTGCGGTGGACTACAGGGCAGGGTTTTGGACTGCGATGGCCCACAGGATAACCCGATTGCCGGGCAACCTGAATGAATTCTGACTAACCCATTGGTATCAGAGGGGCTGGGTGTGGAGGGCCATCGCGCGGCGCGCGACACACCCACATTCGCTGGCTTTTAGACCAGCAGGTCGCTCAGTGCCCTTGCGATGACCTTGGTGGCCCGGCGCAGGTCTTCCAGCTGCAGCCGTTCGTCGGCGCGCTTGGCGTGCGATTCCAGCACGGTGCGTGGCCCCGCGCCGTAGATCACGCCGGGAATGCCGCGCTCCACATACAGGCGCACATCGGTGTACAGCGGTGTGCCCACGGCGGGCACGGGTTCGCCGATCACGGCCTGGGCGTGCTTCTGGATCGCATCGACCAGTGGCTGGTTGCCCGCCAGCGGCGTCATGGCATTGGCCAGCAGCAGGCGTTTGATCTCGACACTGAGGCCAGCACGCTCGGCTGTTGCCTGCGTGATGGTGTGGCGAATGGCGGCTTCCACCTCCACAGGGTTCTCCTCGGGGATCATGCGGCGGTCAAGTTTGAAGCTGACCTTGCCCGGCACCACGTTGGTGTTGGTGCCGCCTTCGATGCGGCCCACGTTCAGGTACGGGTGTTTGATGCCTGCGACGTTGGAGGTGATCTTCTTGTATTCATCGTTTTGTGCATACAGCGCATTCAGGATGTGCACCGCGCCCTGCAGCGCGTCCACGCCGGTGTGCGGCACGGCGGCATGGGCCATCTTGCCATGTACGGTCACTTCCATCTGCAGGCAACCGTTGTGGGCGGTGACCACTTCGTAGCTGAAGCCTGCCGCAATCATCAGGTCGGGCTGGGTCAGGCCCTTTTTCAGCAGCCAGCCCGGGCCCAGCTCGCCACCAAATTCTTCGTCGTAGGTGAAGTGCAGCTCCACCGCGCCTTGCGCGGGGCGCGCCACGGCTTCCAGCGCGCGCACCGCGAAGGTGAAGCTCGCGAAGTCGCTTTTGCTCACGGCGGTGGCGCGGCCATACATGGCGCCATTGACGATCTCGGCGCCGTAGGGGTCGTGCGTCCAGCCTTCGCCGGGCGGCACCACGTCGCCGTGGGCGTTCAGGGCAATGGTCTTGCCGCCTGTGCCGTAGGGTCTGCGCACGATCAGGTTGGTGATGGATTCCATGCCGTAGGCCTGCACGTCGGCAGCGGGCACGGCGTGCTTTTCGGCGTCAAAGCCAAAGTCTTTCAGCAGCTCGGCCGTGCGTTCAGCGTGGGGGGCGTTGTTGCCGGGCGGTGTGTCAGTGGGCACGCGCACCAAGGCCTGCAAAAAGCGCACTTCCTCGTCAAAGTGCTGGTCAATCCAGGCGTCGAGCGCGTCGTAGGAGGCCTGTGGGGTCATGGTTGGGTTTCCTCGGCAAGCTGGTGCAGCACCTGGGTGAAGGCGTCCACCGTGAGCTGGATGTCGTTGTTGGTGGTGGATTCGAGCGGGTTGTGGCTGATGCCGGAGTTCTGCCCGCGCGTGAACAGCATGGCCTGCGGCATGATTTCGTGCAGCTTCATCGCGTCGTGCCCCGCGCCGCTGGGCATGCGGAACACGGGCACGCCCAGGGCGTCCACGGCGCGCTCCCAGTGGTGCTGCAGGGCCGGGGCGCTGGGCGCGGCAGCGGCGCGCATCGATTCTTCAATCGTGTAGCGCAAGCCGCGCCGCTGGGCGATTTTGGCCAGTTCGTCCAGCACGTCGGTCACCATCGCATCGCGCTGGGCGTCGGTGGGGGCGCGCAGGTCCAATGAAAACAGGCAGCGGCCGGGCACCACGTTGATGGAGCCACTGGGCACATTCAAGAGGCCGATGGTGCCCACCGAATCGCCGTCTTTCGCAGCGCGCTGCTCCACATACAGCGCCAACTCGGCCACGGCCACGGCGGCATCACGGCGTCGGTCCATGGGCGTGGTACCCGCGTGGCTGGCAGTGCCAATCATTTCGCAGAGGTAGCGCACGCCGCCGTTGATGGACGTGACCACGCCCAGGGGCAGATCCAGTTCATTGAGCACCGGGCCCTGCTCGATGTGCACTTCGATGAAGCCCAGGTACTGCGCCGGGTCGCGCTGCAGCTTGGCAATGTCGTCCAGGCGCAGGCCCGCGTGCTGCATGGCATCACGCATGGTCACGCCGTTGGCGTCTTTCTGCTCCAGCCATGCAGGGTTGAAGTGGCCGATGAGCGCGCCCGAGCCGAGGAAGGTGGCCTTGTAGCGCTGGCCTTCTTCTTCCGCGAACGCCACCACCTCGATGCCGAACGGCAGGCGCTTGCCAGCACGGTGCAGCTCGCGCACGCAGGCCAGGGGCACGAAAATGCCCAGGCGCCCGTCGTATTTGCCGCCGTTGCGCACCGTGTCGTAGTGGCTGCCGGTCATCAGGTAGCGTGCGCCTGGCGCGGCCGGGTAGTAGCGCCCCACCACGTTGCCCACGGCGTCTATCTCCACCCTGTCAAAGCCACATTCGCGCATGCGCTGTGCAATGTCACGGCCGCAGGCGCGGTGCGCGTCGGTGAGGTACGTCACCGTGAGCTGGCCCTTTTCGGCAAAGCCGGGGTCAGAGTGCCGGGCCAGCGCTTCGTGCCAGTCCCACACATCGTTGCCCAGCACTGGCTCGGCAGCGAACTTGTCGTTCAGGCGAATCTCGGCAATGCGGTGGATGTTGCGCAGGGCCTCAGTCAGCTCAAATTCGGGGTGGTTGTCCAGCCGCCGTGCAAAGGTGTCGATGATTTCCTGCTTGGAGAGACCCGTGCCGCGCGGCCCGCGCACGGCCAGGATGAACGGGAAGCCAAAGCGCTCGTTGTACGCCGCGTTGAGCTGCTGAATGCGCTCGAACTCCTCGGGCGTGCATTCGGTGAGGCCTGCCTTGCTTTGCTCGTTGGTGGATTCAGCCGTGAGGCTTTTCGCCACCATGGCCTTGCCCGCCAGTTCGGGGTGGGCACGAATCAGGCCAAGCTGGGCGTCCAGCTTGGCCGTACGCACCACCTGCGCCAGCGCATGCTTCAGGTGCGCCAGTGAGCGAAAGGGCCTTTGTGCCAGCGCTTGCTCGGCAATCCAGGGGGAGTGTTCGTACAGCCCTTCCAGCAGCGCCAGCGCTTCGGCGGGGCTGGCGGCGTTGAGTTGTTCCAGAGTCAGTGGCATGGTGGTTGCTTCAAAAAAGTGAGCGGCTGGCGCTTATTGAATGGGCGCTGGAGGCCGATTTGGTTCATAAAACCGGGGCGGGGTGGTGCTGTGCCCAATGGCGGGCAATGTCGATGCGCCGGGCCACCCACACCTGGTCGTGCTGGGCAATGTGGTCCAGAAAACGCTGCAGCGCCGTGATGCGGCCGGGCCGGCCCAGCAGGCGGCAGTGCATGCCGATGCTCATCATCTTGGGCGCGTTGTCGCCAGCCGGGTCACCCTCGGCATACAGCGCGTCAAACGTGTCTTTCAGGTACTGAAAGAACGGGTCGGCGTGCGAATAGCCCTGCGGCAGGGCAAAGCGCATGTCGTTGCAGTCCAGCGTGTAGGGCACGATGAGCTGGGGCACCACGCTGCCGTCGGTCTTCTTCACCTTCATCCAGAAGGGCAGGTCGTCGCCGTAGTAGTCGCTGTCGTAAGCAAAGCCGCCGTAGTCGGCCACCAGGCGGTGGGTGTTGGGGCTGTCGCGGCCGGTGTACCAGCCCAGGGGCCGTTCACCCGTCATGCGCTGGATGATGTCCATCGCCTCGTGCATGTGGGCGCGCTCCACATCCTCGGGCACGTTCTGGTAGTGAATCCACTTGAGGCCGTGGCAGGCGATCTCGTGGCCCAGTTCCACGAAGGCAGCCGTCAGCTCGGGGTGGCGCTGCAGCGCCGTGGAGACGCCAAACACCGTCAGCGGTAGCTGGCGCTTTTCAAACTCGCGCAGGATGCGCCACACGCCTGCCCGCGAGCCGTATTCGTAGATGCCCTCCATGCTCATGTGCCGATCAGGGTAGCTGGCCGGGTTGAACATTTCCGACAAAAACTGTTCGCTGCCCGCATCGCCGTGCAGCGTGGCGTTCTCGCCGCCTTCCTCGTAGTTCAGCACAAACTGCACCGCAATGCGGGCACCGCCAGGCCACTGGGCGTGGGGCGGGTTTTTGCCGTAGCCAATCAGGTCGCGGGGGTAGGGGGCGGTGGCGTCGTAGATCATGGCGTCAGGGGCATGGAATGGGGTCAAGACAGGGCCAGCGAGAGATCGTTGACCGGTGGCTGGCGGTCAAACGTCAGACTTTCTTCCACATGCAGCAAATGTGCCTGCATGAGCTGCACGGCCCGCTCTTCGTCCTTGGCGCCCAGGGCCTTGACGATCTGGGCGTGCTCTTCGTGCGAGTGCGCGGCGGCGCTGGCGCTTTGGTACATCAGCGTGATGAGCGAGCAGCGCGAGATCAGATCGCCCAGCATCTGCGCCAGCACCTGGTTGCCCATCAGCTCGGCCATGCGCACATGAAAGTCGCCCAGCAGCTCGGTGCGCTCAGGCGCGTCGCCCTGGGCCACGGCCTGCTTTTCGCGGCCCACATGCTCACGCAGTGCGCGCAGTTTGGCGGGGGTGACCTGGCGCATGAAGGCGCGCACCATTTCGGCTTCGAGCATGCGGCGCACGGCGAACACCTGGCGCGCCTCGTCGGCCGAGGGGGCAGCCACAAAGGCACCCCGCGCGGGCTCCAGCCGCACCAGACGGTTTTGCGACAACTGGAACAGCGCCTGCCGCACCAGCGTGCGCGACACGCCAAAGTGGTCGGCCAGCTTTTGCTCGGCCAGCTTGGTGCCCGGCTGCAGGCGGTGCTCGACGATGGCGCGGGTCAGGCGCGCAGCGATGAGGCTGGTGGTCGAGTTGTCCATGCGCCGCATGATAGCGGCAAGCGGTGTTTTGTATACAGTTTTGGTGGACGATTGGCGCGCTCAGTGCCCTGGCGAGCTGGTGGCAAAGCGTTCTGCCAGAAAGTCTACAAACGCGCGCACGCGCGCTGCTGTCTGGTGGCGTTGGGGGTAAATGGCGTAGATGTCCGCCGGAGGTGTCTGGTGGTCTGCCAGCACCTGAACCAGGCGGCCACTGCGCAGGTAGCGGGCCACGTCCCATTCGGCCCGCATCACGATGCCGTGGCCATCCAGCGCCCAGTTCACGGCGATCTCGCCGTCGTTGGTGCTCAGTGCGCCCCGCACCTTCACCACTTCGGTCTTGCGCCCGGCCGTCAGCCGCCACTGGCCATAGGCATCGTCGCCCTGGCGGATGCCTATGCAGTCATGCCGTGCCAGGTCGCTGGGCAACTTGGGGGTGCCCCGGCGCTCCAGGTAGGCGGGTGCTGCGCACAGCAGGCGCCGGTTGGGTGCAATGCGGCGTGCAATCACACGGGCGTCGGGCGGCTCGCCAAAGCGGATGCACACGTCAAACGCATCGGCGGCTAGCGGTGGTGGGTCTACCGAAAGTTGCAGTTGCACCTGCACCAGTGGGTGCTGGCGCACAAAATCTGAAATCAGCGGCGCAATGTGGCTACGCCCAAAGCCCAGCGTGGCGTTCACGCGCAGCAGGCCTTGCGGCGTGGCCAGGGTGCGCGAAACCAGCTGCTCCATGTCGTCAATCTCGGCCAGGATGCGCCGTGCATGCTGCAGGTAGGTCTCGCCCTCGGGCGTCAGGCTCACGCGGCGGGTTGTGCGGTTGACCAGTTGCACACCCAGGCGCGTTTCCATCTGTGCCAGCCTTTTGCTGACGGCGGGCGTGGTCACATTCAGCTCGCGTGCTGTGGCCGAGAAGCTGCCGCAACGCGCCAGGAGGCTGAAAAAGCCCATCTCCGAGGGGGCCGACAAAGGTGTGCTCATTGTTTCTTTGAAGTTAACAATAGGATAACTTGAAGTATGGTTTTGTGAATGCGAAGCCGGTAGATTTGTCTTCGTCCGGCGCACCCGTGGCGCGCCACCCATCTACAGGAGACAGGTTTCATGACGAGCAAGACGTACCGCATTGCGTGCATTCCCGGTGACGGCATTGGCAAAGAGGTGATTCCCGCAGGGCAAGAGGTGCTGCAGGCCCTGGCCGCATCACAGCCCGGCCTGGGGTTTGAATTCACCAGCTACGGCTGGGGCGGCGACTGGTACCGCGCCCATGGCGAGATGATGCCCGCTGATGGGCTGGCGCAATTGCGGGACAAGGACGCCATCCTGTTCGGCTCGGCGGGCGATCCGCACATCCCCGACCACATCACGCTGTGGGGCCTGCGCCTGAAGATTTGCCAGGGGTTTGACCAGTACGCCAACGTGCGGCCCACCCGCATCCTGCCCGGCATTGATGCACCCCTCAAGCGCTGCGCGCCCAAAGACCTGGACTGGGTCATCGTGCGCGAAAACTCCGAGGGCGAATACGCCGGTGTGGGCGGCCGCGCCCACCAGGGCCACCCCATCGAGGTGGCCACCGACCTGAGCGTGATGACCCGCGCCGGGGTGGAACGCATCATGCGCTACGCCTTCCGCCTGGCCCAGTCGCGGCCCCGCAAGCTGCTCACCGTCATCACCAAGAGCAACGCCCAGCGCCACGCCATGGTGATGTGGGACGAGATTGCGCTGCAAATCGGCCAGGAGTTTCCTGATGTGAAGTGGGACAAGGAGCTGGTGGACGCAGCCACCGCCCGGATGGTCAACCGCCCCGCCACGCTCGACACCATCGTCGCTACCAACCTGCATGCCGACATCCTCTCGGACCTGGCCGCTGCACTCGCGGGTAGCCTGGGCATTGCGCCCACCGGCAACATTGACCCCGAGCGCCGCTACCCCAGCATGTTCGAGCCCATCCACGGCTCTGCCTTTGACATCATGGGCAAGGGCCTGGCCAACCCCGTGGGTACGTTTTGGAGTTGCGTGATGCTGCTCGAACATCTGGGCGAGTACGCCGCCGCAAAGCGCCTGATGGCTGCCATCGAGCAAGTCACTGCCGATGCCACCTTGCACACCGGCGACCTGGGCGGCAAAGCGACTACAGGGCAGGTAACCCGTGCTGTGTGCGAGCGACTGGCCACCGCAGCCTGATTCCTCTTGCATCCATTCCCCCCGCCAATACGCTCCCGACAAGAGGCGCGAGGGCGGAGTACCCCTTCACAGAACGATATTGGAGACAAGCCATGACCACGTTTCAATCCCCCAAGCGCCACACTTTGCGCCACTTGGCAGGCGCTGCCCTGCTGTGTGCTTTGGCTACCACGGCCGCAGCCCAGGCCTGGCCCACCAAAGCCGTCAGCCTGATCGTGCCCTTCCCCGCAGGAGGCACGACCGATGTGCTGGCCCGCGCGCTGGGGCAAGAGCTGGCCAAGAGCCTGGGCCAGCCCGTCATCGTGGAGAACAAACCCGGTGCAGGCGCCACGCTGGGCGCCGACTTTGTGGCGAAAGCCAAACCCGATGGCTACACCCTGCTGATGGGGGCGGTGCACCACACCATTGCCACCAGCGTGTACCGCAAGCTGGCGTACGACTTTCAGAAAGACCTGGCCCCTGTCACCACCGTGGCCATGGTGCCCAATGTGCTGGTGGTGCAGGCCGACAGCTCTAGCCGCACGGTGCCCGAGCTGATCGCCCAGGCCAAGCGGGCGCCAGGCAAGTTCACCTTCGGCTCCAACGGCAACGGCACGGGCCAGCACCTGATTGGCGCGCAGTTTGAAGCCATGGCCGGGGTGCAGCTGCTGCACGTGCCCTACAAAGGCAGCGGCCCCATGACCACCGACTTGCTGGGCGGGCAGATCACCATGTCCTTCGACACCATCACGCCCGTGCTGCCACACATCAAGGCGGGCAAGCTGCGAGCACTGGCAGTGACCACGGCCAAGCGTTCTGCCGCGCTGCCTGATGTGCCCACACTGGACGAGGCCGGGCTCAAAGGTTTTGACCTGGGCACCTGGTTTGGCGTGCTGGCCCCTGCGGGCACGCCCAAGGAGGTGGTGACGCGGCTGAACACCGAAATGGTCAAGATCATCCAGTCGCCCGACTTCCGCAAGAAGATGGAAGACATCGGTGCCGACCCGATCGGCAACACGCCTGAGCAAATGGCCCGACAGATCAAGGAAGACACCGAGCGCTTTGCGCGCCTGGTGAAAGAGGCCAAGGTGGTGCTGGAGTAAGCCGGGCCAGCGCGACGGTGCTTACGTCACAATGCCCCGCCATGACCATGCCTGACCCTCGCCAGAATCCCACCGCCTTCTTGCGCCACCTGTACGACGTGGCGGTGCAAAGCGCCCAGCCCCTGCAAGGCCTTCAAGCCCATCTGCCTGCTCCACCCAAAGGCCGCACCCTGGTGCTGGGCGCGGGCAAGGCCGGGGGCTCCATGGCGCAGGCGCTGGAGGCGCTGTGGCCTGCCGATGCGCCGCTGAGCGGCCTGGTCGTCACCCGCTACGGCCACATACCGCCCCGGCCGGCGGGCCTGAGGCAGCGCATTGAAGTGGTCGAGGCCGCGCACCCCGTGCCCGATGCCGCAGGCCTGCAGGCGGCCGAGCGCATGCTGGCGCTCACCCAGGGGCTCACGGCCGATGATTTGGTGATCTGCCTCATCTCTGGCGGCGGCTCGGCCTTGCTCACGTTGCCTGCCGATGGCCTCACGCTGGCCGAAAAACAGCGCATCAACAAAGAACTGCTGGCCAGCGGTGCCGCCATTGGCGAGATGAACTGCGTGCGCAAGCACCTCTCGCGCATCAAGGGCGGGCGGCTGGCTGCGGCCTGCGCCCCGGCGCGTGTGGTCACCCTCACCATCAGCGATGTGCCGGGTGACGATCCCTCCATCATCGCCAGCGGCCCCACCGTGCCCGATGCCAGCACCTGCGCCGATGCGCTGGCGATTCTGGACCGCTACCGCATCACCGTGCCCTCCGCCGTCCGTGAAGCTCTGGAGGCGGGCGCGCTAGAAACCCCCAAGCCCGGCGACCCCGTGTTTGCAGGCCATGCGGTGCACCTCATCGCCACACCCCAGCAGTCGCTTGAAGCGGCTGCCCAAGCCGCCCGCGCAGCAGGCTGGGCCGCGCACATCCTGTCGGACGAAATAGAAGGCGAATCGCGCGAAGTGGGCAAGGTGCACGCGGCCCTGGCCCGCGCCGTGGCCCAGCGCGGGGCGCCGTTTGAACGCCCCTGTGTGCTGCTGTCAGGCGGTGAAACCACGGTGACGGTGCGCCCTCGGCCCGAAGGCACCCCGAAAGGCCGAGGTGGCCGCGCAGGTGAGTTCTGCATGGGCCTGGCCCAGGCCCTGCAAGGCCAGAGCGGCGTGTGGTCCCTGGCGGCTGACACCGATGGCATCGACGGTGTGGAAGACAACGCGGGCGCCATCGTCACGCCGGACACCTTGGCCCGCGGCCGCGCCCTGGGTTTGCGGCTGGACGACCATCTGGACCGCAACGACGCCTACGGCTACTTCAGCGCTTTAGGTGATCTGGTGGTGACCGGGCCTACGCACACCAATGTGAATGACTTCAGGGTGCTATTGATTTTGTAGCTGCTTGCGCTTATGTATTAAGCGCCAGGTGCCAAAAAGGCTTGAAGCCTTGGCCGGCTCAGGTGGCCAAAGCCTGTTCCACCGCAGCCTTGGCATCTTCCAGGCTGCTGAAAAAGCTCATGGGCTGCGGCGTCGCCTTGGGCATGTGGGCTGGTGGCTGCGTCGGCATTCTGGACAACCCTGAGAAATGGGGTTTGCGCGCCGGTGGGCGGTGGTTTGGGGCGGCACTGATTTGGCGTACCCACCGACCACCGCACAGGCGGGCACCCCGGGTTGATGCCGCTATGGGCGCGGCGCCCGTGCTTCCTCGTCAATCACCTGCTGCACTTCGCGGTAGAAGTTCTCGCGCGCCTCGGTGGCCTGGGGGTCTCGCGCCCCATGGGCCCAGTTGGCGTTCGACACGATCACCAGCTTGCGTTGGGGGTCGATGAAGATGCCCTGGCCGAAAATGCCTCGGGCCGCATAGCTGCCGTCGTCATAGGTCCACCACTGGTAGCCATAGCCGCGCCCGGGGCGGCCAATGTCGGCGCGCTTGGTGGTGGCCTCGGCCCACCAGCTCTCGGGCACGATGCTCTGGCCGTTGACTTGTGCGCCATTCAGGATGAACACGCCCAGGCGGGCATAGTCGCGTGGCGATGCCTGCACGCAGCAGCCGCCAATCTCCTTGCCGGTTTTGCTCAAAAGCCAGGTGGCCTGCTGCTCCATGCCTGCCGGGCCCCACACTTTTTCTGCCAGGTAGGTGGCCAGGGGCTTCTTGGTGGCCTGCTGCACCAGGGTGCCCACCAGGTTGGTCTCGCCCGTGCTGTACAGCCAGCGGGTGCCTGCCGGTACATCGCGCGGTAGCTTGCGCATGTAGCTCACCAGCGCTTCCACGCCGGGTTCGGGCTGGTGGTTGTTGAACTTGGCCACGTCTGAATTCGGGTCGGCGTAGTCTTCATTCCACTTCACGCCAGATGTCATGGTCAGCAGTTGCCGAACGCTCACATCGTCGTAGGCAGAGCCTTTCAGCTCGGGGATGTAGACGCTGACCTTGTCGTCCAGGCTCTGGATGAAGCCATCTTTGACCGCAGCGCCCACCAGGGTGGAGGTGAGCGACTTGGCCACAGAAAAGCTGGTCCAGCGGCCAGCGCCATCAAAGTCCAGGCCATAGCGTTCCAGCCGCAGCTTGCCGTCGTGCACCACCAGCAGCGCAGCGCTGCGCTGGCCTGCCATGTAGGCATCCACATCGCTCTTGAGCTTCAGGGGCGGTCCTGGGGGCAGGGGCGATGGCGTGCTGCTGGCGGGCACCACGTTGGCCTTGGCCAGCAGCGGGATGCGGTCCAGCGCGCGGAAGGCGGCGTCGCGTTGCGGCTGCGTCCAGAACAGCAAATCGCGGTTGGTGGGCACGGTGGCCAAAAGCCCGCGCGTTTCCTTGTCCAGGCTGAACCAGCCGCCCACGGCGGCGGCCGCCACAACGACCAGTGTGCCCAGCACTACTTTTTTCAATGCCACGTTTGTCTCCTTAGGGTGCCCAAAGCCTGTAACCCGCAGTACACATTTCGCCGCATGTGTGGTGTCTTGCGCTGCGGGCGCGGCCCGTTTTGTTGATGTTGCCGAGTGTGCATCATCGCGTGCGGACAGAGTGTCGGGAGGTGCACACAAGCCCGACATCCGCGCAGTGGATTGACCGCCGTGCGGCGACCTGCAAGCTGTGAGGCACCCCTCTGCACAAGGCCCAGTCCATAAAAAAAGGGGCCGCAGAATGTGCGGCCCCTTTTCTGCGTTGGCACCAGCCGCCTGTCAGCGCTGGTGCTTTGGCAGTTTTCAGTACCCCAGCGTCTGCCCATCGGGGTTGCGTGGATCAGAGTAGCCATACAGCATCCCGTTGCGGATCTGGATGGTCTGCGTGCGGCCCATCGATGGCTTCACTGCGATGTTGTGGCCGCGTTGCTTGAGCAGGGCCAGCGTGTCGGGCGAGAGGCCCTTTTCCACGCGCAGTTCGTCGGGCGTCCACTGGTGGTGCACGCGGGGGGCTGCGGCGGCTTCGGCGGGGTTGTTGCCAAAGTCAATCGTGTTCACCACGGTTTGCAGCACTGTGGTGATGATGCGGGCGCCGCCGGGGCTGCCGGTCACCAGGGTGGGCTTGCCGTCCTTGAGCACCAGGGTGGGCGTCATGGAAGACAAGGGGCGCTTCTTGGCGGCCACGGCGTTGGCGTCGCCGCCGACCAGGCCGTAGGCGTTGGCCACGCCGGGCTTGGCGGCAAAGTCGTCCATCTCGTTGTTCAGCAAGATGCCGGTGCCTTTGGCGACGATGCCGCTGCCAAAGTTGGTGTTCAGCGTGTAGGTCACGGCCACGGCGTTGCCCGCCTTGTCCACCACCGAGTAGTGGGTGGTCTGGTCGCTTTCATACGGCTGGGGTTGGCCGGGCTTGATCTCTTTGGCAGGACGAGCGCGGTTGGGGTCGATGGTCTTGGCCAGCGATTCGGCGTAGCGCTTGGAGGTCAGGCCCTTGAGTGGGATCTTCACAAAGTCGGGGTCACCCAGGTATTCAGAGCGGTCGGCATAGGCCAGCTTGCTGCTTTCAGCCATGTGGTGCAGCGTTTGCGCACTGTTCTGGCCCCACTGTGCCAGGGGCCACTGCTCCAGCATGTTCAAAATCTGCACCAGGTTCGTGCCGCCGGAAGAGGGTGGGGGCATGGTCACCACCTCATGGCCACGGTAGGTGCCGCGCACAGGTTCGCGCTCGGCCACCTTGTATTCGCGCAGGTCTTGCAGTGTCACGGCGCCGGCGTGCGGGGCCATTTCGGCGGCAATCTTCTGGGCGATGGCGCCTTCATAGAAGGCCTTGGCACCTTGCTGCGCGATCAGGCGCATGGATTGGCCCAGGTCTTTTTGCACCAGCAGGTCGCCGCGCTTGAGGGGCTCGCCGTTCTTCCAGAAGATCTCGGTGGTGGCGGGCCACTTGCCCATGTTCTTTTGCTCTTGGCGCAGGATCTTGGCCAGGGTTTCGCTCACAGGGAAGCCCTTTTCTGCCAGCGCGATGGAGGGGGCAATCACCTTGTCCAGCGGCATGGTGCCCCATTTCTTCAGGGCATGCTCCATGCCGGCCACGGTGCCCGGCACGCCCACGGCGTAGTGGGTGTAGAGCGACTTGCCGTTGATGACATTGCCCTTGTCGTCCAGGTACATGTTGCGTGTGGCCTTGATCGGGGCCACTTCGCGGAAGTCCAGCGCCACGGATTTGCCCGTCTTGGCGTCGTGCACCATCATGAAGCCGCCACCGCCAAGGTTGCCTGCGTTGGGCAGGGCCACGGCCAGCGCAAAGCCAATGCCCACGGCGGCGTCCACCGCGTTGCCACCGGCTTTCAGAATATCGAGCCCGATGCGCGAGGCCAGCTCTTGCTCAGTGGCCACCATGCCGTTGTTGGCCACCACGGGGTGGAACACGTCCATGTCGAAGTCATACGCTGCGCTGGCGGCTGCGGCAGCGGATGTCTGTTGCACTGCAGCAGGCGCGGTGGACGCTTGCGGCGGGGTCGCACTGCAGGCCGCAAGGCTGGCCAGGGCCAGCGCAAGGCTGGCGGACAGCAGGGTTTGCCGGATGTTCATGGGTTTGCCGCCTTAAAGAATGGGTGGCACAAGTGTAGGTTGTCTGCGGGGCTTTGGCGGGGTGTGGGCCGCCAGGGGCCGTGGCACGAAACTGGCTTCAGCACCGGCTGCGGATGTACAGAAACTGTATACACTTTGCCGTCAGCGCACGGCGGCCGCTGCACCACTTTGGATGCCTGCCAACCACCTCGCGGAGATACGGAGATACCTATGGGCCTGAGCACCCACGTTTTAGACACCATGCACGGCTGCCCCGCTGCGGGCATGGCGGTGCGCCTGTACGCCACCCAGAGTGAGCAGGCCACGCTCGTCAAGTCACTGGTGCTGAACCACGACGGCCGCACCGATGCGCCCCTGTTTGACAACGCCAGCCTGCGCGCGGGTACGTACCGGCTGACGTTTGATGTGGCAGGCTACTTCAAAGCCCGGGGCGTTGCGCTGCCCGAGCCGAATTTCTTGAACCAGGTGAGCCTGGACTTTGGCATTGCCCATGCCGACCAGCACTACCACGTGCCGCTGCTGGTCAGCCCCTGGAGCTATTCGACCTACCGGGGGTCTTGAGCCCGGGGGCAATGCAAGCAAGCGCTATTTATTCGATAGCTGCTTGCGCTTTTTGAGTGCGCCTTTCAGTATCTTTTGACCTTGCAAGGCAGGCGATGAAAGCGCTGGCAGCTCCTGCTTTCATAGCGGCAGATGGGTCAGAGCTGGCCTTCGGTCAGGGTGTCGAGCTGGAAATTGCCGCTCTTGTCCCACAGCCAGGTGTCGGTATACGTCACCTTGCCCAGGCGGCTGGGCGTGGGGTAGGGGGCGGCAGCGCGCACGGTGCGTTCAATCTCGGCCACCACCTCGGGCGCGTGGCGGGGGGCGCGGGTCCAGTGCAGGCGGGTTACGCGGCCCTGGCGGTCAATGTCCACTTCCAGCACGCCAATGGCGTACAGCATGGGCGGCAGCTTGCCCTTGTAAATGCGCTGCTGGTTGTGGCTGTACAGATGGCTGGCAGCGTCCTTGCGGTAGTCGCGCGGGGTGGCTGCGGCAGATGCCTTGGGTGCAGGCATCGCGGCAGGGCCGGCCGCGGTGTCCCGGCTGGGCATTTTGCTGTCTTGTGCCGTAGGGGCCTGGGGCGGAGGCGACTTACAGGCTGCCAGGGCGGCCATGGCGCTGGCCAGCAGCCAGCGCAACCAACTGGTACGGTTGCCTTGGGCGCGCGTGGCGCGCTGGGGTGGAATGGATGGCATGCTGGTGGGAGAGTCAGGCAACTCGAAACGCAATGGCTGCGTGCGGTAACGCCGCGCGCAGCCTTCAAGGTGAAAGGGCCGATGTGACGGATGTAGGTTTGCTGGTGGCCGCGCTGAACAAGGGCGCAACCGCGTGGCTGGTGAGCGTGAAGTCTACCGAAGGCTCGGCCCCAAGGGAACCCGGGGCCTGGATGGCGGTGCTGGCCGACCGCGTGATTGGCACCATTGGCGGCGGCCATCTGGAGCACCAGGCCATGGCCGACGCGCGCCGCCGCCTGGCGGGCGAGCCTGGCGAGCCGCAGGTGCGCTACGCCCTGGGCCCGGCCCTGGGCCAGTGCTGTGGTGGCGTGGTGCACCTGCAGTTTGAGGCGCTGGGCCCGGCCGATGCCGCCAGCCTGCCCGCCCGGCTGCAAGGCCCGCGCGTGCCCGTGGCCCTGTTTGGCGGCGGCCATGTGGGCCACGCCCTGGCGCGAGTGCTGGCGCCGCTGCCTTTTGCGCTGACGTGGATCGACAGCCGCGACGGCATCTTCCCGCCCCATCCGCCCGAGGGCGTGGTCTGCGAGCATTCCGAGCCCGTGCACCTGGCCGTGCCCACGCTGCCGGCAGGCTCGCGCGTGCTCATCATGAGCTTCAGCCACGCCGAAGACCTGGACGTGGTGGCCGCGTGCCTGCGTCGCCAGCGGCAGCAGCAGGATTTGCCTTTCATCGGCCTGATTGGCAGCAAGACCAAGTGGGCCACTTTCTCGCACCGGCTGGCCGAGCGTGGCTTTAGCCCGGCCGAGCTGGCGCAGGTGACTTGCCCGATTGGCGTGCCGGGCATCCATGGCAAGCAACCCGAGGTGATTGCCGTGGCGGTGGCTGCGCAATTGCTGCAGACCCTGACGCCGTAAGACCTGCGCCAGTGATCTGAAACGCATGGAATCTGGAACAATTCGTGCATGCACCCTCGGGTGTTGTCAGTAAGTTTTGGTCGCAGCGGTGCCCCGGCCCGCTGGCCCTTCTTGTATGGAGAGGCCAGCGAGCCAAGGTGCGCGACCTGTGTGTTCTGCTCAGAGCGCCCGCAGTGGTGAGCAGGTTTGCAGCGCCATGCGCTGCCGAGGTTGAGATATGGAAAGCTACGTTCTCGACTGGGCCAACCTGCTGTTGCGCTGGGTCCACGTCATCACCGCCATCGCCTGGATTGGCTCGTCGTTCTACTTCGTCTTTCTGGACAGCAGCCTCACGCCGCCCGAAGACGATGACCTGAAAAAGCAGGGCGTGAGCGGTGAGCTGTGGGCCGTGCACGGCGGCGGGTTCTACCACCCGGTCAAGTTCGCCGTGTCGCCACCCAAGCTTCCGGGGCATCTGCACTGGTTCTTTTGGGAAAGCTACAGCACCTGGCTCAGTGGCTTTGCGCTGTTCACGGTGTCTTACCTCTACAGCGCCAGCACCTACCTCATTGACAAATCGAAGATGGACTGGGCGCCCGCCACCGCCATCATCGTGGCGCTCGCCTTCTTCGTGGTGTTCTGGCTGCTGTACGACGCCATCTGCCGCATCTTTGGCCAGCGCAAAAACGGCGACGCCATTGTGGGTGCACTCGTCTTCGTGCTGGTGTGCGTGGCTTCGTGGCTGGCCTGCCACTGGTTTGCAGGCCGCGCGGCCTTTTTGCTGGTGGGCGCCATGATCGCCACGGCCATGAGCGCCAACGTGTTCTTCTGGATCATTCCCGGCCAGCGCACGGTGGTGGCGCAGATCAAGGCGGGGCAGCCAGTGGACCCCATCCACGGCAAGCGCGGCAAGCAGCGCAGCGTGCACAACACCTACTTCACGCTGCCGGTGCTGTTCGCCATGCTCAGCAACCACTACAGCTTTACCTGGAACCACCCGCAGAACTGGCTGGTGCTCATCCTGATGATGTTTGCGGGCGCGGCCATTCGCCAGTTTTTCGTGATGCGCCATGGCTACAAGCTGGGCCGCAACGGCAACCCGCTGCCCTACGCGCTGGTGGGCGTGGCCGTCATCGTCGGCGCCATGGTGTGGATGCGGCCTGCTCCTGTTTCAGTAGCTGGCAGCGCAAGCGCCACAAGCCCTGCAGGCCAAAATGATGCAAAGGTTGATTTTGCTATGGTGCGGGGTGTGCTGGAGCAGCGCTGTTACACCTGCCACGGCGCGCAGGTGCAGATGAAGAACCTGCGGCTGGACGAGCCGGCCCTGGTTCGGCAAAACGCCCAGGCCATCTACCAGCAGGTGGTGGTGCAAAAGCTGATGCCCATGAACAATGCCACGCAGATCACCGATGCCGAGCGTGCGCTGATTGGCCGCTGGTTTGAGGCGGGGGCGCTGGTGCCTTGACGGTTGTTTTCCAGATACTGGCCGCGCTCACGCCACCAGCATGTTCAGGTCTGCGGGGGCATTCCGGTGTGCAGCACCAAGCCGGTAGCGGTTTGCTTGGCTTCGTGCTTGGCGGTGGCGGCCACGTTGGCCACTTCTTCCGCGTGGCGAAAGCGCCCTGGCGTGACGTGAACCGCACCCACCGCCAGGGTGGTGCACGGAAAGAACCTGCGCACGCCGTGCCGGTCTTCAGAGTGGATGCCGCCCGACCGCCGGGCTGATTCGTCAAACAAGGCCAGCGCTTCGCGTCCAAAGTCCTGGATGATGTTTTTGCAGCGCTGGCGCCAGTTGCTGCTCTGGAAGATGAGCATGAAATCGTCCCCACCCACATGGCCCACAAAGTCGCGCCGCGCATCGCAGTGCATGGTGGCCAGGCGCGCCACCAGCCGGATCATCTGGTCGCCGCGCCAGTAGCCGTAGTGGTCGTTGAAGGGCTTGAAGTGGTTCAGGTCGGCGTAGCAGGCCACGAACTCGGTGCCGTTGTCCAGCAGGCGCTGCATGTGCAGGCTGATGGGGATGTTGCCCGGCAAGAACGTGAGTGGGTTGGCGTGGCGGGCGGCTTCGATGCGCGTTTCGGTCACCGCGCGCACCAGCTGGTCGCCCGTGCCCAGGCCGATGTAGCGGCCGTTGTCCGTCACGATGTAGCCGTCGCTCAGGTAGCGCTGATCTTGCGATGTGAGGATGCCCATGAGCTGTTCCACATCGCAGTCTTGCTCCACCACGCGCGGCGCAGTGTTGGCAAACGCCAGGCAGGGCTTGCGCCCGTACACTTCGCGGAAGTACAGCGTGGCGTAGTGGTTCATGAACTGCTGGCGGTTGATGAGGGCCACGGGCTTCGTGCCGTCCACCACGGCCAGGGCGTGCAGTTCGGTGCCTTCGTGGAACATCGCTGCCACTGCGTCATTGGTGGTGGTGGGGGTGACGGGCGGGGCCTGCACCACGCGCAGGCTGCGCAAGATGCTGGGGCGCGCGGTTTGCCCCAGGTGCGGCAGCACGGCCACCCGGCGGTCGTGCAGCACATCCAGGGCCGGGCCTTCAATGGTTTCACGCGCCATGGCTGCGGGCCGTCCCAGCAGCCAGCCCTGGCCGTAGGGTATGTCCAGGTCCCGCAGGGCGCGCAGGTCGTCCTGCGTTTCAATGCCTTCGGCAATCAGCGTGGTGCCAAACACATCGGCAATGCCTTTGATGGCTTGCAGCATCTGCAGGTTTTCGGGGCGGTCGCTGATCTCGCGGATGAAGTACTTGTCGATCTTCACGAAGTCGGGCTTCACTTCGGACCACAGGCGCAGGCTGGAGCGGCCATCGCCAAAGTCATCGAGCGCCATGCGGGCGCCGCAGGCGTGCACCGCGTCAATGGCTTCGCGCAGCAGAGGCATGTCGGTCACGCGCTCGTGCTCGGTAATTTCCAGCACCAGCATCCGCGCATTGAGGCCGCAGCTGCGCACCGCTTCGCCCAGCTTGGCCATGCCCACCATGCCCACGCCGTGGACCAAAGCGTCGGCGCTGATGTTCACGAACAGGCGCCCTGGTGTGGCCTGGGCGCTCCATTGTTCCAGCGCGGTGAAAACGCAGAACAGCTCGAAATCCTGCAGCACTCCCTCGGTGCGGGCCTGCGCCAGCAGGGCATCGGGTGCGTGCAAGAGGCTGCCGTGGGGGCCTCGGATTAGCGCTTCATGGGCATAGACGCTGCCCTCGCGCAGATCGGCAAGGGGCTGAAAAACGCAATGCAGCGCGCCATCGCGCATCAAGCCCGCCAGCGGGCCTGTGCCATGGCGTGCAGCGGGCGACAGTTGCGCCACCATCGCTTCCCGTCGGCTGCACTGTGTGTTTTGCATCGCTTGTGTTGAATCCCTGAGCAGGGGCTGACGATAGCGGCGACTTGTGACACGGTGGTTACAAGTGGCAAAAGAGGGGCGGGGAGCTTGCGCCAGGCTGCGGTGTGCGCTGTAGTTCCTGGTTTGCTATCAAATGTATAGCTGATTGCGCTTTTGTATTAAGCGCTGGATGCCAACATGCCTTGTGTATTTGAGGGGTTGCCTTGTTGCAAAGTCACCCAAGAAAAAGGGGCCTGAAACAGGCCCCTTGGCAAATCGTGATGGAGCAGACGAGCAGCCGCAGCGCGCTGCCCGCCTAGCTCAAGCCGCTTTAGAAACGGTGGCGAATGCCCACGCCAAAGCTGGTGCCAGAGGTTTGGTTGGTGATCTTGTCGCCCATGAACATGGCGTACACGTCGGTGCGCTTGGAAAGGAAGTGGTCGTAGCCCACGGTGTAGGTCTTGCGGTCCACCTTGGTTTGCGACAGGTCGGTCTTCACCCATTCGACCAGCACCTTGCCCGCGGGGCCCACGGGCACCGAGGCGCCCAGTTGCACGGTCTTGGCCTTGTTCGGGTTGTTGTCGGCCTTGGCCTGGCCGTAGCTCACAAAGGGCTTCACCACGCCGAAGTCGTAGGCGCCCAGCAGCATCCAGTCCTTCTTGGTGGTGCCCAGGTAGCTGCCTGCGCCGGGGTTGCTGATCTGGTCGCGTTCATAAAAACCGGTCAGCGTCAGCGGGCCGCCAAAGTAGAAGAAATTGGCACCCACGTTCTTCTTGCCGTTGTTGCCGGCCTGCTCGCCAAACTGGTACTGCAAGTTGGCCTTGAAGCCGCCGATGTTGGGTGTGCTGTACACCAGCTGGTTGCTCCAGCCCGTGTCAGACGGCGTGGTGGCGCCCCAGCCTGTGCCGTTGAACAAAGGCACGTTCATGTGCAGGATCAGGGGCGAAAAGGTGAACGAGTCGCCCAGCGGGTTGCCCACCACGGAGGGCAGGAAGTTGGGCGCCATCCAGCGGCCCAGCATCACCGAGCCAAAGCTGCCCGAGAGGCTGACGTTGGCGTCGCGCGAGAAAAAGGTGTCGTTGGCGAAGCGGCCCTGGCTGCCTGTGTCTACCTTGATGAATGAGGTCAGCTGGAAGTTGGCCTTGAGCCCGCCGCCGAGGTCTTCGGTGCCCTTGAAGCCAAACCAGGATGTGGTGAGGCCACCGCTGTCGACCACCGACTTGCGGCCTGCATCGCCAGAGTTTTTGATGGAGCCGGCAAACACATCGACCAGACCGGACACTTCAACCGAGCTTTGGGCATGGGCGCCGCCAGCGCACAGCAGCACGCCGCCCAGCGAAAGGGACAGTGCCAACAGGTTTTTTTTCATGGGTTCTCCTGGGTTGGGAAGGGTTGTAAACAAAGTCAAAAATGAATGCTTGGGAAGTTGCGCCATTGCGCTTTCAGCCGCTGTGGCGCTGCCGATGGCCGCGTGGTGGCGCACTTCGTTTGCATGCCAGAAGGCTGAGCAAGTTTTGTGCCCCGGCTTTGCACTCCTGGCGGTTGCATATTGTCACTTTTGCCGCAGGGGTCGGCACCGCAAGAGGGCGCTATGCGCTGAATGCACCGAATTGAGCACGGGCTGTGCGTCCACCCAAGGGGCATGGCTGCTGGCTTTGAGCTAATCGGGGTAGGTTCCGCGCGGCTTTTGATCTTGCTCAAAGCCTTCTGCGGCCTGCGGCGGCACATTCAATCGCATGCTGCCATCCAACTTATTTTCCTTGCCCGTCCAGACGGAAGTATTTGCCGCCGGCGAAGTGCTGCGCAGGCGTAATGAGGTGCTTACCTCTGTGCTGCACCTGGAAAGCGGGAGGGTGCTGCGCGGCTTCTACGAAGAAGGCTACCTGCGGCACCAGCTGGGTGCGGTGGAAGGCCCGTTCTGGCTCGACGCTGCTTCGGCGTTGCTCGGTCTGCCCTTGCCGGTGGACATGGTGGCCGAAACGCGTGTGCAGTTGCGCCGGGTGCCTATTGCGGAGTTTCGCCAAAGCCTGGCCGCCATGCCCGAAGGGGCGCGTGGCCTGCTGCTCGACATGGCGTCGGGCTATCGCCAGCAGTCTGAACTGGCGGTGAGCCGTCTGGCCCACGACGCGGAAACACGCTGTGCCCAGTGGTTGCTGAACCATGCCCAGCAGGATGCGTCAGGCACCATGCGCGTCACGCTGCACCAGCGCAAGCGCTTGATTGCGGCGCAGCTGGGCATTGCCCCGGAAACCTTCTCGCGCGTACTTCGCCATCTGCGCGAGATGGGGCTCATCCACGGCACAGGCAATGTGCTGAACCTGCCGCAGCCCCTGGCGCTGCAAACCATGGCAGGTAGCTGACGGCAGCGCAGCCCCTGAATAGCTGAATCGC
The DNA here is from genome assembly GCF_964021665.1 of uncultured Acidovorax sp. Taxonomy (NCBI): domain Bacteria; kingdom Pseudomonadati; phylum Pseudomonadota; class Betaproteobacteria; order Burkholderiales; family Comamonadaceae; genus Acidovorax; species uncultured Acidovorax sp. Next base: position 20,610 of record NZ_CAXIAK010000011.1, on the reverse strand, counting down.
TGAATCCTGAGGATTGAACGCGCTGGTTTTCAGCGCGTTTGCCATTGGCTGGCGGCTGTGTCTACACTGCGGCCATCCCCTGTCGGTGCCCTGCGTTGGGACCTTGCAAAGCCCAGTTGCCCTAAGGGTTTCTCCGTGTGATTTGATGAGGGTTCCACCCAAGCGTGGCCCTGGATGTACTGCGTATATTTGCTGGAAGCCTTGCTGCCATCACCAGCCTTTATGCCCAGCCTGCCACCTGACTACCCAGCCCATGTTATGCGCGCCACGGCTTGCGCAGGCAGGTTGGCGTGCGGTTGCGGCAGAGTGCTGTTGCTTATCTCTGCGGGCGCGCCATGACCCCACGCCCTGCTCCAGCACAGCCTTTCGAAGCTCCGTCCTGGCATATGCCCGGGCCTTGGGTGCTGCGCATGATTTTGGTGGCAGTGTGCGCCATGGTGCTGGCGGGGGCTGGCGCCGCGTGGCATGTGTCCCAGGTGTCGGGCCAGGAGGCGATGCGCCGTGTGGTGGCACAGCAGACCGACGAGGTCGAAGTGATTGCGCGCCTGCTGGCCAGCAAGATGGAGCAGAGCCAGAAGGTGTTGCGCACCATGGCTGCAGGTGTCACGCCGCGCATGCAGGATTCCAGTTTTTTTGACGACCAGCGGCAGTATCTTGCGCTGCCCGCCCTGGGCTTTTTTGATGCGGTGCAGGTGGTGGGCAGCGACGGTGCCATGCTGCTCAACCTGCGCGGGGGCCGGCCTGTGGCCGCAGCCTCACTGGAGCCAGCAGAACGCGATGTGCTGCGGCGCACCCTGGCCGATGGAAAGCCCCAGGTATCGGAGCTGGTGGCCGGCGGAACAGGCGACGCCCGGGTGACTTTCACCATGCCCATGCACCGGGAAGATGGCTCCGTGCTGGGGGCTGTAGGCGGTGCGCTTAAGCTGCAATCGCAAAGCCTGCTGCCGCCTTCCATGGCATTACCTGAAAGAGACGATTCGCGGCTGGTGGTGTTCTCGCGGGACGGAACCATCCTGTCGCATTCTGACCCCACCCGGGTGCTGGGCAATGTGCGGGACGAGGCGGGGTTGTCAGCGGTGTATGCGCAGTGGCTGCAGCAAGCCCAGCCGCTGGTGGGCCGGGGCATCACGCAGGTGATGCCCGACCACATCGTCAGCATGGCGGGCATGCCGCTGCCCCAGTGGGTGGTTGCCCGGGTCAGTTACTCGCGCGCTTTGCTGGCGCCACTGGCGGGTGCGCAACGCGATGCATGGTGGACCGTGGCAGGTGCACTGGGCGCGGGCGCCGTGCTGCTGGTGCTGCTGCTGGGGTGGATGGCCCAACCCCTGGCTCGGCTGCGGCTGGCTGCACAGCAATTGCTGCAGGGCGACACCCAGGGGCCCGTGCAGTGGCCCCGGGCGCGGGGCGAAGTGGGTGACCTGGTCCAGGCGCTGGAGCGGCTGGCGCGCCAGGGCAGCCAGCATGCGGAGCAACAGTCCACGCTGGGTAGCCAGTTTCAGGCGATTCTGGACCACGCCTCGGTCGGGATCGTCATCACGCGCCACGGCGTGCTGGAGGTGGTGGGGCGGCAAACCTGCCTGATGCTGGGCTATACCCCTGCCGAACTGCAAGGCAAGCCCGCGCGAACCATCTATGCCTCTTCAGAGGAATACGCCCGCGCTGGCGCCAGGGTGCAGGCCGAGTTTGCGGTGCACGGCGCGTTTGATGGCGACGTGTGCTTCATGCGCAAGGACGGCAGCCCCGTGTGGGCGCGCGTACAGGGGCGGGGCGTGGGGGCTGGGTCCATCGATGGCGGCACGGTGTGGATTCTGGAAGACATCACCGCGGCCCGCGAGGCGCAGCAGCAAAAGGCCTGGGAGACCGAGCACGATGCGCTGACCCAGCTGTTCAACCGTGCGGCGTTTGACGAGCGTCTGGGAGCCCTGCTGGCCGAGCGCGCCACCCGTTTGCGCGATGACGGTGCGGCGCCGCACGCTGCGGCTGCAGGCGAGGGCGTGGTGTTGTTCATGGACTTGGACCATTTCACCGTGGTGAATGACCTGGCGGGGCATGACGCGGGCGACGATGCGCTGCGCCATGTGGCGCGGCTGCTGGAATCGCAGGTGCGACAGCTGGGCTGGGCTGCCCGCGTGGGCGGCGATGAGTTTGCCGTGGTGCTGCCAGGCTGTGCCTTGGCGCGAGGCCAGGCGGTGGCAGAGCAACTGCGCCAGGCGGTGCAGGCCTGGGCACCGTCGTACCAGGGCAGCAGCTTCACCCTCAGCATGAGTATTGGTCTGGTGGCTCTGGATGCGTCCATGCAAGACGTGGCTTCCGTCTTGTACGCGGCCGACATGGCGTGCTACGACGCCAAGCGGGCGGGGCGCAACCGGGTACAGACTGGTCGCGCCCGCGAAGCGTCTGCGTCAGGGCGTGTGGCGCTGGGCCCGGCCTGACTCGCCATCAGAGAACTCGGTCAACTCAAGCGCCCCAGCGCCCTCAGCACGTTCTCGGCTGTGGCAGGGGCCGTCAACACTACCGGTTTTGCTGACGCTTCGCCGCTGCGCCCCGCGGCGATGGCATTGCGCAGCGCTTCATACACGCTGATCGCCAGCATGAAGGGTGGCTCCCCCACCGCCTTGCTGCCGCCCACGTTGTCTTCGCGGTTGGCCTCGGGCCACAGATCCACCTTGAAGTGCTCAGGAATGTCGCCCGTGGCCGGAATTTTGTAGGTGCTGGGGGCGTGGGTCGATAGGTAGCCCTTGTCGTTCCACACCAGTTGCTCGGTGGTGAGCCAGCCCATGCCTTGCACGAAGCCGCCCTCGATCTGCCCCACGTCGATGGCCGGGTTGATGCTGTGGCCCACGTCGTGCAGGATGTCCACCTTCAGCACGCGGCTCTCGCCCGTCAGCGTGTCGATCACTACCTCAGAGCAGGCTGCGCCGTAGCTGAAGTAGTAGAAAGGTCGGCCAGTAAGGGTGGCCTTGTCGTAGTGGATTTTGGGCGTGCGATAGAAACCGTCGCTCCACAGCTGGATGCGGTTGGCGTACGCCTCTTTCACCACGGCGTCAAAGCTGCGCACGGTTTTTGGCGAGATGACCTGCCCGCCCACAAAGCGGATGGCCCCGGCGCCGCAGCCGTCCAGCCCGCACACGAACGATGCCAGGTTGTCGCGCACGTTGCGCGCGGCGTACTGGGCGGCGCGGCCGTTCAGGTCGGTGCCGCTGCTGGCGGCGGTGGCGCTGGCGTTGGGCACCTTGCTGGTGTCGCTGGCCGTCACCAGCACACGGTGCAGCGGCACGCCTAGCTCATCGGCCACGATCTGCGCCACCTTGGTGTGCAGGCCCTGGCCCATTTCGGTGCCGCCGTGGTTCACCTGTACGCTGCCATCGGTGTACACATGCACCAGCGCGCCTGCCTGGTTGAACAGCGTGGCCGTGAAGCTGATGCCGAACTTGACCGGGGTGATGGCGATGCCGCGCTTGAGCACCGCGCTATGCGCGTTCCACGCAGCAATCTCGGCCTGGCGCTGGCGGTAGTTGGCGGTCTGCTCCAGCTGCGGCAGCAACTCGTGCAGGATGTTGTCTTCCACCGCCATCTGGTAGTGGGTGACGTTGCGGCCCTCGCTGGCATCGCGCCCGTACAGGTTGGCCAGACGCACATCCTGCGCATCGCGGCCCAGTGCACGGGCGATGTCGCCCAGGATGGCCTCGATGACGATGACACCCTGCGGCCCACCAAAGCCGCGGAACGCCGTGTGGCTCTGGGTGTTCGTCTTGCAGCGGTATGACGCAATCTCCACATCGCTCAGGTAATACGCGTTGTCGGCATGGAACACCGCCCGGTCGGCCACGGGGCCGGACAGGTCGGCGCTGAAACCGCAGTTGGCAGCCATTTGCAGCTTCAGGCCCGTGATGCGGCCGGTGTCGTCAAAGCCCACGTCGTACTCGTACGCAAACGGGTGGCGCTTGCCGGTGACCATGAAGTCTTCGTCCCGGTCCAGCCGCAGCTTGACGGGGCGGCCCAGCTTGTTCGCTGCCACCGCCGCCCACACAGCCAGGTGTCCGGCCTGCGTTTCCTTGCCGCCAAAGCCACCGCCCAAGCGGCGGCACTCCACCTTGACCGCATGGTTGTCAATGCCCAGCGCGTGGGCCACCCAGTGCTGCACTTCGCCGGGGTGCTGGGTGCTGGAGTAGATCCACCACTGTTTTTGCTCCAGCGGCAGGGCATAGGCGATCTGGCCTTCCAGATAGAAGTGCTCTTGGCCGCCGACTTCAAACGCGCCCTGCATGCGGTGTGCCGATTGCGCGAGGCCCGTGGCCGCATCGCCCCGGCGCACAAACACCGGGGGCAGCACGTAGCTTTGCGCCTGCAGCGCGTCCTGCACCGAGAGCACGGCGGGCAGGGGGGTGATGTCGAGCTTGACGGCACGCACGGCGCGGCGCGCCTGCATGACCGAGTCGGCCACCACCAGGCCGATCACCTGGCCGACAAACTGCACGCTGTCCAGCGCAAACACGGGCTCGTCGTGCCCGAATGCGGCCAGGATCTTGTCGCCGGGAACGTCCTGCGCCAGCACCACGCCGCGCACGCCGGGCAGGGCCAGTGCGGCGGTGGCGTCCACACTGTTCAGGGTGCCGTGCGCCACGTTGGAGAGGATGGGCGCGGCGTACAGCGTGCCCTTCACCTCGGGCAGGTCGTCGATGTAATGGGCGGCGCCAGCGACCTGGGCGCGTGCGCTTTCGTGGAAGTGCGATTGCCCCATGGCAGTGCGTGCGGGGGCGGGCTGGGCGGTGTCGGTCACGGTGTGGTCGATGGAAGGTTTCACAGCACGCCCTCCAAATGGCTCGCCTGCAGTTGGGCGATGCTGGCCGGGGCGCCGCCCTGGCTTTCCAGCCAAAAGCGTTGCAGCAGATTGCCCAGCACCGTGCGGCGATAGTCGCCGCTGGCGCGCATGTCGGAGATGGGGCTGAACTCGGCCTGCAGCACGCGCATGGCCTGCTGCACCGTGGCCTCGGTCCAGGGCTGGCCTTGCAGCGCGGCTTCGGTTTGCTGTGCACGCACCGGGGTGGCCGCCACGCCACCCGCGCCGATGCTGGCGCGCTGCACCGTGCCGTCTGCGATGTCGAGGTTCAGCACCAGGCAAACCGCAGAGATGTCGTCGTCAAAGCGCTTGGAAATCTTGTATGCCTGCAAGATGTTGGCCCCCACGCTCCGCACTGGCGTGTCGTCGCTGCCCCCCGTGGGGGCGCTCGCCGCCTTGGGGCGGCCCGGCGGCGGCTCGGACTCGGTGGCCGATGGTTTCGGCACCACGATGCGCACGAGCAACTCGTCGGCCGCCATCACGTTCTGGCGGTAGCCGGTGTACAGGGCTTCCAGCGGCAGCGCTCGCTCGCCCCGCGCCTGGCTGGCCAGCACCACCTGGGCACGCAGCGCGATCAGCAGCGGCATGGAGTCGCCAATGGGCGAGCCGTTGGCCACATTGCCCCCCAGCGTGCCCGAGTTGCGCACGGGCAGGCCTGCAAAGCGGTGGGCAAACTCGGCCAGGCTGGGCCACTGGGCGGTGAGCCGGGCAAACGCCTCGGTGAGCGTCACGGCGGCGCCGATGGCGATGTGTTCAGGGGTGTCGTCGATGCGGCGCAGCTCGGCGGCGCGGGTCACGTCCAGCACCTGGGCCAACTGGCGGTGTTGCTTGCTCACCCACAGGCCCGCATCGGTGGCGCCTGCCACCACCTGTGCCTGGGGGTGGGCAGCGCGGGCGGCCAGCAGTTCGGCCTGGGTGGTGGGGGCAATGTAAGCCAAATTGGCCTCTGGCGCTTGTGGGGTAAGCGCAAGCAGCTCTAGTTTTTGTAGCAATTCGGCTTCGTTCACCGCCATCGGAGGCAGCTGGGCCATGTGCTGGGCCGCGTCCAGAATGGGGCGGTAGCCCGTGCAGCGGCAAAGGTTGCCTGACAGATCTTGCTGAGCCAGTGCGCGCGAGATGCTCTGGCCCTGGCACACCCGGTTTTGGTACATGCCAAACAGGCTCATGACAAAGCCGGGGGTGCAGAAGCCGCACTGAGAGCCGTGGCACTGCACCATGGCTTCTTGCGCCGGATGCAGTGCGCTGTGATGCGTGGTTTGGTCTGCGGGCTGCGTCGATGTGGCCACCGGCTGGATCAGCGGGTCTTCGGCCAGATCTTCCGCCGTCCACAGCGCCATCCCGTCAACCGAATGGGCCAGGCGGATGCAGCTGTTCACAGCGCTGTAGCGCACCTTGCCGTGGCCATCAGCCTCGCCCAGCACCACGGTGCAGGCGCCACAGTCGCCTTCGCCGCAGCCTTCCTTGGTGCCGGTGCAGCCCAGGTCCTCGCGCAGCACCTCCAGCAAAGTGCGGTCGGGTGGTACATTGCCCAGCGCCACGGGCTGGCCTCGGCGCAGGAATTGCAAGGGTCTTGTGGTCATGACAAACGCTTCTTTGATCTTTGAAGGCCCCGCAGAGGGTAGAACGCAGTGCCGCCGTCGGCATACGTGCAAGCTTATGACAGCCATGCCCCCACCGCTATGAGAGACCAAGCCCTTTTCGACAAGATAGACCTCCATCTCATAAGGGTCTTGCACACCGTGCTTACTGAACGCAGCGTATCGAGGGCCGCCGTCCGCCTGGGCATGCACCAGCCAGCGGTGTCGGCCGCGCTCAAGCGCTTGCGCGACCTGGCGGGCGACCCGCTGCTGGTCCGATCGGGCGCCAGCATGATGCCCACCGACGCTGCCCTGCGCATGGTGGAGCCCGCCGCGCTGATCCTGCGCTCGGCCGAGGCACTGTTTTCTGATGCGCGGGGGTTTGACCCGCGCACGGCCACCCGCACTTTCCGCGTGGCGGCCAGCGACTATCTGGATCCGCTCTTCCTGCCCCAGTTGGTCGCCCGTATCAAGGCCCAAGCCCCCCTGTGCCCGATTGAAATCCTGCCCCTGTCGGCCGATGCGCATTACCACGCCCACCTGGCCCAGGGCGATGTGGATGTGGTGATTGGCAACTGGCCCCAGCCGCCGGATGACCTGCACATGGGGCGTCTCTTTGGTGACGAAGTGGTGTGCCTGGTGAACCAGGACCATCCTGCCGTGCGCCGGGGATGGACCGAGGCCGACTGGCTGGCGGCTGAGCACATCGCCCCCACGCCCACCCACCCCGGCGCGCGTGGTGTGATCGATGCACACCTGGACAGCCTGGGCCTTTCGCGCAACATCACCGCGCGGTGCGCGCATTTCAGCGCCATTCCGCACATCGTGGCTTCCAGCCTGCTGGTCTTGACCACCGGGCGCCAGTTTTGCGAACGGTTCACAGCGCAGCTGCCGCTGGCCATCCTGCCCAGCCCGGTGGCGTTTCCAAGATTGATGTATTACCAGCTGTGGCATGCACGCACCCACCACTCGGCTGCGGCCATCTGGTTGCGGGATACGGTCAAGTCCGTCGCCGCGTCGCTACGAAAAGAATAGCTGCTTGCGCACGCTGACAAAGCCGCAAGGCAAGATTTGCCCCTATACGCCCAGAGATAACAAGTTGTAATTCTGAGAGACAATCCCCGCATGAGTTCTCCCCCCATTCCTTCAGCGCCTGGTGCGGCGCCGCCACGGCTGCAGCTGGCGGGCATCACCAAGCGCTACCCGGCCGTGGTGGCCAACAGCGGTGTGTCGCTGACGGTGCAGCCCGGCGAGATCCACGCCGTGCTGGGCGAAAACGGCGCGGGCAAGTCCACGCTGATGAAAATCATCTATGGCTCGGTCAAGCCCGACGAAGGCAGCGTGCACTTCAACGGCCAAGCCGTGCAGGTGCGCAACCCGCAAGAGGCACGCGCCTTGGGCATTGCCATGGTGTTCCAGCACTTCAGCCTGTTCGACACCCTCACGGTGGCCGAAAACGTGTGGCTGGGCCTGGACAAGAGCCAGACGCTGGCCGAAGTGACCAGCCGCATTACCGCCAAGGCCGCCGAATATGGCCTCGACATCGACCCCCTGCGCCCTGTGCACACCCTGAGTGTGGGCGAGATGCAGCGCGTGGAAATCATCCGCGCCCTGCTCACCAACCCCAAGCTGCTGATCCTGGACGAGCCCACTTCGGTGCTTACGCCCCAGGCAGTGGAAAAGCTCTTCGTGGTACTGCGCCAGTTGGCGTCCGAGGGCTGCAGCATTCTCTACATCAGCCACAAGCTGCACGAAATTCGCGCGCTGTGCACCGCTTGCACTGTGCTGCGGGGCGGCAAGGTCACCGGGGTGTGTAACCCTGCGGAAGAAACCAACGCCTCTCTGTCGCGCCTGATGATTGGCGCCGAGCCGCCTGCGCTGGAGCACCGCCCGGCGCAAGTCGGTGCCACGGTGCTGCGGGTGCAAAACCTGTCGTTGCCGCGCGCGGACCAGTTTGGCGTGGACTTGATCGATGTGGAGTTTGAGGTCAAGGCGGGCGAAGTGGTGGGCATTGCCGGGGTGTCGGGCAATGGGCAGAAGGAGCTGCTGTACGCACTGTCTGGCGAAGACCAGCGGGCCGATGCGGCCAGCGTCCAGGTCGCAGGCCAGAACGCGGGGCGTATGGGGCCTGCCCAGCGCCGTGCTTTGGGCCTGCACTTTGTGCCCGAGGAGCGCCTGGGCCGTGGCGCCGTGCCCACCATGGGCTTGGCGCACAACCTGCTGCTCACGCGCACTGACTCGGTCAGCGGCAGCGGCTGGATCAAGGTCGGGGCGTTGCAAAAGCACGCTGAGGACATCATCCGGCGCTTCAATGTGAAGGCCGGTGGCCCCCATGCCGCGGCCAAGTCGCTGTCGGGCGGCAACCTGCAAAAGTTCATCGTGGGGCGCGAGATCGACGCCAATCCCAAGTTGCTCATCGTCTCGCAGCCCACCTGGGGGGTGGACGTGGGGGCGGCTGCGCAGATTCGCGGCTCGATTCTGGCGCTGCGCGATGCGGGCTGCGCCGTGCTGGTGGTGAGTGAGGAACTGGACGAATTGTTTGAAATCTGCGACCGGCTGCATGTGGTGGCCAAGGGGCATTTGTCTCCCTCCGTGCCGCGTGCTGAGGCCACGGTGGAGCGCATTGGCGAGTGGATGAGCGGCCTGTGGCATGCTGATGTGCAAGCCCATCTGGCGCAACAAGCCCAACAACAGACCGCAGCTGGGGAGGTACAGCATGCTTAAGCTGGAACCGCGCCCCCAGGCGTCTCGCCTGTGGACTTACGGCTCGCCGCTGCTGGCGTTGGCTGTGACGGTGCTCATTGGTATCGCCCTGTTCATGGCGCTGGGCAAAGACCCGGCGCGGGGCTTGCAGGTGTTCTTCTGGGAGCCGATCAAGTCGCAGTACGCCTTGGGCGAGCTCATGGTCAAGGCCACGCCGCTGCTGCTCATCGCGCTGGGGCTGGCCGTGTGTTTCCGCTCCAACGTCTGGAACATCGGCGCTGAGGGGCAGTTTGTGATTGGCGCAGTGGTGGCGGGCGGTGTGGCACTGCTGGCCGACAAGACCACCGGGCCGTGGATCGTGCCCGCCATCTTGCTGGCCGGGGTGCTGGGCGGCATGGCCTGGGCGGGGCTCACGGCGCTGCTGCGCGACAAGTTCAATGCCAATGAAATCCTGGTCAGCCTGATGCTGGTCTACGTGGCCACGCTGGTACTGGGCTACCTGGTCTATGGGCCGTGGAAAGACCCCATGGGCTACAACTTTCCGCAGACCAAGACGTTCGAGAAGGTCACGCAGATTCCCCGACTGATGCAGGGCTCGCGCGTGTCGATTGGCCTGCTGCTGGCAATGGCTGGGGCGGCCGCATTGTGGGTGTTTCTGTTTCGCACCCGGGCGGGCTTTGCCCAGCAGGTGGGCGGGCTGGCCCCGGCAGCGGCGCGCTATGCAGGCTTTTCATCGCGCCGCGCGCTGTGGACAGCGCTGCTGATCTCGGGCGGCGCAGCGGGCCTAGCGGGTGCGCTGGAGGTGGCTGGGCCCATTGGCCAGCTCACGCCCTATGTGCCTGCGGGCTACGGCTTCGCGGCCATCATCGTGGCCTTTGTAGGGCGTTTGCACCCTGTGGGCATGATCCTTTCGGCCATTCTCATGAGCATGTTCTACATCGGCGGTGAACTGGCGCAGTCGCGCCTGGGCCTGCCCAAATCCCTTACGGGCGTATTCCAGGGGCTGCTGCTGTTCACGCTGCTGGCCTGCGACACCTTGATTGCCTACCGCATCCGCTGGGTGGCCTCGAAGGGAGGCAAGTGATGGAATCGTATGCACTCCTTATCGGCGCCACGCTGAGTGCGGGCACCGTGCTGGCCATTGCGGCCCTGGGCCTGCTCATCAACGAAAAGGCGGGCATCGTCAACCTGGGGGCTGAGGGCATGATGCTTTGCGCCGCCATTGCAGGCTTTGCCACCGTGGTGCACACGGGCAACACCTGGCTGGGCTTTGCGGCAGGCATGGTTGCAGGCGCATTGCTGGCGGCCGTCTTCGGTGTACTGGTCATCTGGCTCAACACCACACAGTACGCCACAGGGCTGGCGCTGTCTCTGTTTGGCGTCGGCTTCTCGGCCTTTGCGGGCATCAGCTACGTGCAGGCCAAGTTGCCTGAGCTGCCCAAGTACGCCATTCCCGTGCTGGGAGATCTTCCGCTGGTAGGGCCTGCGCTGTTCCAGCAGCACGCGCTGGTGTACCTCACCATGCTTCTGGTGCTGGCGCTGGTGTGGTTCCTGTATCGGTCGCGCGCCGGTTTGGTGCTGCGCTCGGTGGGCGAGTCGCCCGAGTCTGCCCACGCGCTGGGCTACCCCGTGCGCCGCATCCGGCTGCTGGCTGTGGTGGCGGGCGGCGCACTGTGCGGGCTGGCCGGGGCTTACATCTCTACCGTTTACACCCCGCTGTGGGTGGAGGGCATGGTGGCAGGGCGCGGCTGGATTGCGCTGGCGCTCACCACTTTTGCCACCTGGCGCCCGGCACGGGTATTGCTTGGTGCGTATCTGTTTGGTGGGGTGACGATGCTGCAGTTCCATTTGCAGGCCACGGGCGTGCAGGTGGCCAGCCAATTGCTGAGCATGCTGCCCTACCTGGCCACCATCGTGGTGCTGGCCCTGATCTCACGCAACCCCACCTGGATTCGCGTGAACATGCCCGCGTCTCTCGGCAAGCCGTTTTACCCCGGCTCATAATGGCTGTTTTTCGTTTTTCTCCTCCCGTTTCACAGTTTTCTCACAAGGAATCGACATGACCGATCTGCAAAAGCGTTCGTTGTTCAAAGTGGCGGCACTGTCTGCCCTGGCGGCTGCTGCCATGGTGGGCTGCGGCAAGAAGGAAGAGCCCGCGCCTGCTCCCGCCCCAGCTCCTGCGGCTGAAGCCCCAGCACCCAAGCCCGAGCCACTGAAGATCGCTTTTGCCTACGTGGGCCCTGTGGGCGACGGCGGCTGGTCTTTTGCGCACGACAACGGCCGCAAAGCCATCGAGAAGGAATTTGGCGACAAGGTGGTGACCAGCTTTGTGGAAAGCGTTCCCGAATCCGCCGACGCCGAGCGCGTGCTGCGCGACCTGGCGGGCCAGGGCAACAAGCTGATCTTTGGCACCACCTTTGGCTACATGGAGTCCATCCAGAAGATCGCAGGCGACCTGAAGGACGTGAAGTTTGAGCACGCCACAGGCTACAAGACCGCCGAGAACGTGCGCACTTACGACAGCCGCACCTACGAAGGCGCCTACATGGCCGGCGTGATCGCTGGGGCCATGACCAAGTCCAACACCCTGGGTGTGGTCGGCTCGGTGCCAATCCCTGAAGTGATCCGCAACATCAACAGCTTCACGCTGGGTGCGCAGTCGGTCAACCCCAAGATCAAGACCAAGGTGGTGTGGGTGAACGAATGGTTCAGCCCGCCCAAGGAAACCGAAGCCGCAACCAGCCTGATCAACGGCGGCGCTGACGTGCTGTTCCAGAACACCGACTCGCCCGCCGTGCTCAAGACGGCCCAGGAAAAGGGCAAGCGCGCCTTTGGCTGGGACAGCGACATGACCGCCTACGGTCCAAAGGCTCACTTGGCTTCTGCCGTCATCAACTGGGGTCCTTACTACATCAAGGCCACCAAGGATGCACTGGAAGGCAACTGGAAGGGCGGCGAATCTTCCTGGTGGGGCGTGAAGGAAGGTGCGATCGACATCGTCTCCATCGCCGAAGACGTGCCTGCCGAAACCAAGGCCAAGGTCGAAGAGGTGAAGAAGGGCTTGGCCGATGGCAGCTTCGTGATCTGGAAGGGCCCCATCGCTGGCCAGGACGGCAAGCCCGTGCTGGAAAAAGATGCTGTGGCCGACGACAAGTTCCTGGGTGGCATCAACTTCTACGTCAAGGGCGTGGAAGGCAAGATCCCTGGTGCCGACAAGAAGTAAGGCGCTGTTTTTATGAAGCCAAGGCCGCCTTCGGGCGGCCTTTTTTTATCTTGTCCTGGTTTGTTGGTTTGCATTCAGATGGCAAAAGGGCATGATGTTTTCAACGATACCCATGGAGTCTGCCCATGTTCAAAGTCCCCCCCGTTCCTGCCCAGCGCCTGCCCGAACTGTTGCGCCAGATGCCCAAGGCCGAGCTGCACATCCACATCGAGGGCTCGCTGGAGCCTGAACTGATCTTCGCGCTGGCCCAACGCAATGGTGTGGCGCTACCCTATGCCGATGTGGAAAGCCTGCGCCGGGCCTACGCGTTCACGAACCTGCAGAGCTTTCTGGACATCTACTACGCAGGCGCCAGCGTGCTGCTGCACGAGCAGGACTTCTACGACATGGCCTGGGCCTACTTCGAGCGTGCCGCGGCCGACAACGTGGTACATGCTGAGTTGTTCTTTGACCCGCAGACACACACCGAGCGCGGCGTGACCATGGCCACGGTAGTGCATGGCCTGCACCGCGCCTGTGTGGATGCGGGGCAGAAACTGGGCGTGAACGCCTCGCTGATCCTGTGCTTCCTGCGCCACCTGAGCGAAGAGTCTGCCTTTGAAACGCTGGAGCAGGCCTTGCCATTTCGCGACAAGTTCATCAGCGTGGGGTTGGACAGCAGTGAACTCGGCCACCCGCCAGAGAAGTTTGCCCGGGTGTTCGCCCGCTGCAAGGAGCTGGGTTTGCACCTGGTGGCCCATGCGGGTGAGGAGGGCCCCCCGGCCTATATCTGGAGCGCACTGGATGTGCTGAAGGTGGAGCGCATCGACCATGGCGTTCAGGCGATCCACGACGCCGCCCTGATGCAGCGCCTGGCGCAGGAGCGTATTCCGCTCACGGTGTGCCCACTGTCCAATCAGAAGCTTTGCGTCTTCCCCAACCTGGCTGACCACAACCTGGGCAAGCTGCTGGATGCAGGGCTGGCCGTCACCGTCAACTCTGATGATCCCGCCTACTTTGGGGGCTACATCAACGAGAACTTCACCCAGCTGTTTGCCGCCACGGGCCTGACGGCCAGGCACGCGTACCAACTGGCGTTCAACAGCTTTGAGGCCAGCTTTGCCACCAACCCGCAAAAGCGGGCGTGGGAGCACCAGCTCAAAGGGGTGTTCGAGCGCTTTGTCGAGTATGACTGAGTCCGTTGATTACGCTGGCGCCGCAATGGCGGCTGCAAGGCGTTTGGCATAGCCTTGCAGTGTGGCGGTGTCTGGCTCTTTGCGAGGCCAGGTGAAGGTGACGCCATCCTGTGCATGACGCGGAAGCACATGGATGTGAAAGTGAAAGACCGTCTGGTCGCCCTCGCGCCCGTTGGCCTGCAGCAGGGTGATACCGGGTGGCTGGAAGGTGGCCTCGATGGCTTTGGCCACACGCTGCGCAGTTTGCATCACAGCGGCGGCCTCCTGGGGCGTCAGGTCCAGCAGCGTGGTGGCATGGCGCTTGGTGGCCACCAGCACATGGCCGGGGTTGACCTGCCCGATGTCCATGAAGGCGAGGGTCATGTCGTCCTCGCACACCCGGGCCGACGGTATTTCGCCAGCCACCAATAGGCAAAAGAGGCACTGGCCAGGGGGCGTGGAGTCAACGAACATGGGCATGCGGGAGGCCTTCGCAAACGTGTGGGTGATGGCGGTATGGTAGCCCGCACTGCAACCTGGAGAGGCTGCGGTAAAATCAGAGGCAAAGACCGCTGTCCCGGCGGTTTTTTGTTTTCTGTCCCCGGGACCATGTAGAGGAACACCATGTACAAAAACCTCGCTGCCGCGCTCGCGGCCGCCTGTTTTTTCTCCCCCGCTTTTTCCCAAAACCCCGCGAAGCCGAAGGCCGAGCCCGTGAAGGCTGGCTTTGTCTATGTCTCGCCCATCACCGAGGCGGGCTGGACGCGCCAGCACGAAGAGGGGCGCAAGGCTGTCGAAGCGGCTTTGGGCAGCCAGGTCAAAACCACGTTTGTCGAGAACGTAGCCGAGGGCGCGGATGCCGAACGTGTGATCCGCGATCTGGCTGCGACCGGGCACCAGATCATCTTCACCCCCAGCTTTGGCTACATGGAGCCCACGCTCAAGGTGGCGCAGGACTTTCCCCATGTGAAGTTCGAATCCATCACCGGCTACAAGCAGACCGCCAATGTGGCCACAGCCAATGCGCGCTATTACGAAGGCCGCTACCTGGCTGGCATCGCGGCAGGCCGCATGAGCAAGACCGGTGTCGCTGGCTTTGTGGCGGGCTTCCCCATCCCCGAGGTGCTGCAGGGCATCAATGCCTTTACCCTGGGCATGCGGTCGGTCAACCCGCAGGCCACCGTCAAGGTCGTGTGGCTCAACGTGTGGTTTGACCCCCCCAAGGAACGCGATGCCGCCATGGCGCTGTTCAACCAGGACGTGGACGTGATCGCCTTCCACACCGGCTCCACGGCCGTGATGGCAGCGGCGCAAGAGCGCGGAAAGATGGCAGTGGCCTACCACTCTGACATGCGGCGCATCGGGCCTGACGCGCAGATCGTGGCCGTGACGCACCAGTGGGGCCGCTACTACACCGAGCGCGTTCGAGCTGCAGCCAACGGCACCTGGAAGAGTGCAAACCTCTGGGGCGGTGTGCGCGAGGAGATGATCCGCGTCGGTGACTTTGGCACCCGCGTGCCGACGGCTGTGCAGCAAGAGGTGCTGAAGGCGCAAAAGGCCATTGGAGCCGGCACGCTCCTGCCCTTCCGCGCAGGCAAGACCCCCGTGCGCGACAACGAGGGGCAGGAGCGGATTGCTGCAGGCCAGGCGCTGGGTGATGCACAGATCCTGCAGATGAACTGGCTGGTGGAAGGGGTGGTGGGCAAGCTGGCGCGTTGAGCGCCCTCGCGGTCCCGCATGGACTCGGCCCATGCCTTGCAAGCTGCCGTCCATAGCCACTATGGTGCGCGCCGTATGTGGGCGCGGGACGGTGCCAGTAAGCTAGGGCCTGTTCACACTATTTTTGCCAGATGCGTTGCAATCAAAAAGAGTCAGGCGCCAGGCGCCAAACGAAGCTGGGGTGCGGCCCCAGCGAGGCTTGGCAACGCCGCGGATGGCTCTTTTTGGTTGCAACCCGAAGGGAAGGCCATGAAAGCCGCGCCACTCGTTGTTGCGTTTCTAGCCAAGGCCCCGGCCTTGGCGTCGTCACGCGCCTAGATTGGCGCGGCTTTCATGGCCTTCGCACTGGCAAAAATAGTGTGAACAGGCCCTAGTACCCATGTCTGTATACCGTTCCGCCCTATTGCGCTTTGCCGACGACGGCCGCGCCCTGTATGACGAAGATGGCCTGCTGGCCATTGGCCCCGACGCGCAGGGCCGCCAGCGGGTGCTGGCGGCAGGCTCATGGCAGGCACTTGGCTCGCAATACGCAGACCAGCCTGTCACCCACCTGCCGGGGCGCATCCTTGCGCCCGGGTTTGTGGACATGCACATCCACTTCCCGCAGACGGACGTGATCGGATCTCCCGCTGACGGGTTGCTACCCTGGCTGGAGAACTACACATTTCCACATGAAAAACGCTTTGCAGCGCACGATTACAGTGCGCAAGTAGCTCAGTTTTTTATAGCAGAGCTGTTGCGCAACGGCGTGACCACGGCGCTGGCTTTTTCCACCTCACACCCTGCCTCGGTGAATGCCTTGTTCGCCGAGGCGCAGCGCCAGCATCTGCGCCTGATCACCGGCAAGGTGCTGCAGGATCGCCACTCGCCCGATGGTGTGCGCGACGACACCGAACAAAGCCTCATCGATACCGAAGCGCTGATCCAGCGCTGGCACGGTGTGGACCGCCTGGGCTACGCCATCACGCCGCGGTTTGCCCCCACCAGCACGCCTGCGCAACTGCGCGGCGCGGGTGAGCTGGCGGCGCGTTACCCCGATGTGTGGATCCAGTCGCATGTGGCCGAGAACCTGGATGAAATCCGCTGGGCGCGCGAGCTGTTCCCGCGCTCGCGCAGCTACCTTGGCGTGTACGACGACTTTGGCCTGATGCGCGATCGTGCCGTGTATGCACACTGCATCCACTTTGATGACGATGACCGCGCCCTGATGCGCGACACCGGCGCCGTGGCCGCCGTCAGCCCGACGAGCAACCTTTTTCTGGGCAGCGGATTTTTCGACTACGCGAGTGCGGACCGGGTGGGATTTGGCTACGGCCTGGCCAGTGACGTGGGCGGTGGCACCAGCTTCAGCCCCTTCCATACGATGATGGCCGCCTACTATGTGGGGCGCGAAGGGCAGACCAAGCCTGGCCTGAGCCTCTCGCCCCAGCAGCTGTGGTGGCAACACACGGCGGGTGCAGCCCAGGCGCTGGGCCTGGCGGGTGTGGTGGGGAACCTGCAGCCTGGGTGCGAGGCCGATTTTCTGGTGCTCAACCCCGAAGCTACGCCGCTGCTGGCGCGCAAGACGCGCCAGGCCCAGAGCCTGGATGAGCTATTGTTTGCGCTGATCGTGCTGGGCGACGACCGGGTTGTGGAGCAAACGGTGAT
Organism: uncultured Acidovorax sp.; assembly: GCF_964021665.1. NCBI lineage: Bacteria > Pseudomonadati > Pseudomonadota > Betaproteobacteria > Burkholderiales > Comamonadaceae > Acidovorax > uncultured Acidovorax sp. The sequence continues at coordinate 3,747 of NZ_CAXIAK010000011.1, read as the reverse complement.
TGGTCAGCAAGGCGCCAACCAGCGTGCCACCTAGCGCGATGTTGCGCAGAGCAGGCGTTTGAACGCGTATCGCAGAATCATCCCTGCGTCGATACTGCGTTCGAAGGATGCCTTGCCCCGCAGCAGGGTGGCACAGTGGGCCCGTGCACCAAGCTGCGCCAGACGCGTGCGGCGCGTGTTTGCTTTGACCCAGGAGGTATCCATGTCCCCGACCCACTGCTTGCGTGGTTTGCGGCTCGTCGCTGCACTGACGCCGTTGGCGGCGTTGGCGCAAGACCCGCCCAAAGAGCCTGCATCCCCGGCCCCAGCGGCTTGTGAGGCGCGGGCTGGCGCACCGCAATGGCTCCCTTGTGGGCCGGATCGGGTGCTGACCGAGGCAGAGATCAAGTCCATGCTCATCAAGGACGATGCGGTGACCAAGATGCTGGTCACCAGCGGAAAGTCGGGCAAGCGGTTCTTCGTTCACTTCAGACCGGGCGGAAAGCTGGAGTCCGGTCCCGAAGGCGGTGCCAACTTTGGCAAAAGCTGGAAGTTCAAGGGAAACCAGGTATGCCGCGACTACTACCGCATTGCGCAGGTGGATTGCGGTACTTTCGAGTTGCAAGGCACTACCTTGTACCTGTCGGATGATGATGGATCGAGGAGCCCCGTGAACACCCTGGAGTTCGCCAAACCTTGATGCAGTTGAGGCTTTGTCCTGTGGCGGCGGCAGAATTCTCAAGCAAAATATGGCTCGGGCGCCGATTTATCAAGCGCCAGCAGCTATCAAAATCGTAGTAATTGCCGAGGAATTTGCAGCATGAGCATCAAGAGCGACAAGTGGATCCGCCGCATGGCCGAAGAGCACGGCATGATCGAGCCCTTTGAGCCTGGCCAGATCCGTGAACGCGAAGGCCACAAGATCATCAGCTACGGCACCAGCAGCTACGGGTACGACATCCGCTGCGCGCCTGAATTCAAGGTCTTCACCAATATCCACAGCACGGTGGTGGACCCCAAGAACTTTGATGAAAAGAGCTTTGTCGATTTCCACGGCGACAGCTGCATCATCCCGCCCAACAGTTTTGCGCTGGCCCGCACGGTGGAGTACTTCCGCATTCCGCGCAACGTGCTCACCATCTGCCTGGGCAAAAGCACCTATGCGCGCTGCGGCATCATCGTCAACGTCACACCGTTCGAGCCCGAGTGGGAAGGCTACGTGACGCTGGAGTTTTCCAACACCACGCCGCTGCCGGCGCGCATCTATGCGGGCGAGGGCTGCGCCCAGGTGCTGTTCTTTGAAAGCGACAAGGACGATGTCTGCGAGGTCAGCTACAAGGACCGCGGCGGCAAATACCAAGGCCAGGTGGGCGTGACCTTGCCCAAGGCCTGAGGCCCAGGCGTTAGCGGGCGTTGCAGCCGAAGGCGAGTGAAGGCTCGCCCCCGCGCTACGCCTGCACCACCACGCAGTTGCGGCCCTCGCGCTTGGCCTGGTACAGCGCCATGTCGCCTCGCCGCAGCAGTTCCTGCGCTGTGTCCTCCGCGCCCCGCAGTGTGGACACCCCCGCGCTGATGGTGAGCCCGCCAATCACCGGGTAGCCCAGGGACGCTTGCGAATCCACCAGCTCCTGTGCAATGGTGCGCGCGCCTTCCAGGTCGGTGTCGGGCAACAGCACCGCAAATTCCTCACCGCCCAGCCGGGCCACCACGTCCGATTGGCGCAGCCGCGTGGCCAGTGTGGCGGCCAGCCGCTGCAGTACCTGGTCGCCCACATCATGGCCATGCGTGTCATTGATGCGTTTGAAGTGGTCCACATCCACCGTGATGATCGACAAGGGGCGGCCGCTGCGGCGTGCCAGGGCCAGGTCGTGGTTCATCTGCGCGTCAAAACCACGCCGGTTGAGCAGCCCGGTCAGCGGGTCGCTGCGGGCCTGGCGGTCCAGCTCCTGGTTGGCTTCTTCCAACTGCTGGGTGCGCTGCCGCACCTGGGTTTCCATCGCCTCGTTGGCTGACAGCAGCTTGTGGATCATGTCGCGCAGCGCGGAAGACAGCCGCTGCACTTCGCGGCTGCTATGGGCTGCTGGAATATCAGCCCCCGGCTTGCCTGCCTCCAGATCCTTTGCGGCCCGCGCCAGCGCGTCCAGGTCCTCGCTCAGCCGGCGCGCGGCCAACCAGGCCAGTAGCGATGCCACGGCGGCTGCCGCCAGTCCACCCAGCAGGGCTTTGGCCACGGCCGCGTCGGCTTGGGCAAAGGCAATGTCCACGGGAATGCGCGCCACGATGTGCCAGCCCAGGTCGCTTTCAGCGTTGCGTGCGGGCAAGTGTGAGTGCGCGGTCAGGTAGGTCTTGCCGTCTTGCCAGCGCAGCACCTTGATTTCACGGGGCTGGTGGGCATCGCTGGGAACTTTGGCAAAGCCGGGGTCGGGCAGCGTCTGGCCCAGCCGCTGCAGCACCGCTTGCTGCCGGCCTGGGGCATGGATGAGCTGACCGCTTCTGTCAAAGATGAATACTTCCAGTTGCTGCTCACGCGCTACGGCAGGTGTCAGGGTCTGGATCATCTCGTTGACCCATTCCCAGTAGCCATGCACCCCCAGCACGCCCACCGTGGTCGATCCGATGCGGATGGGCGCGGCAAAGTCCACGAATCGGTAGGGGTCGCCGCTCTTGGTGGGCGGCAAGAGGCTTTCGAGCAGCTTGGCGGGTTGGACGTCACCCACGTAGGGCGCTTGCAGGCCAGCCCGGAACCAGGGCCGTTCTTCCACGTTCTGGCCCAGCAGCATGTTGCCGGTGGCGGCACGCACCACACCCTGGGCGTCGGCCACGCCAAGCCAGAGGCTGTGGGGTTGCATGGCCTGCTGGCGGGCCAGGACGTGCTTGACTTCGGCAGTGTCCAGGCCGTGGCGCCAGATGACTTCTGCGTCGGCCAGCACCTGCACTTCTCGGATGCGCTCAAACAAACCGTGGGCCAGGAAGGCAGCCGTGTTGTCCGTCACCATTTGCAGGGATGCGTTGGCGTCCCCCTGGATGCGGCGCTTGAGTGCCTCGCCAAATCCGAGCGACAGCAGCACCGCCAGCGTCACGACGAGGGCGCCGAACACCCATGCAATTTGGGTGCGCAGGCTGCGCCCCGAGATGAGAGAGGGGAGGGTGTTCAATGGCACCGATGGCGTCCTTCAGGGGGCTTGTTGCCCGGGCCGCGCATTGGCGCCTTCGTGAATGGGGGCGCGGCAAAACGGCCTGCAGCTTGCGTGGTCAGCATGGTCGCACTTTATACAGGCTTCAGGGGCGGCTGCTGTGCAAAACCCGCTATCCGGCACCGGCCGGGGTGGCAGGCGGGCGTACCGTTGTTTACCAATCAGCCCTTTGCGCCGGATTGATCGCCGGGAACTGGGCCTAATATCGAGGCCATACCCCGCGTGGTGGCGAGGTGCAGGGAGCAGCAGCATGAAATGGGAAGGTAACCGCGAGTCGGACAACGTGGAAGACCGCCGTGGCAGTGGGGGTGGGGGCGGCATGCCCGTGTTTGGTGGCCGCAGTATCGGCATCGGCACCATCGTGATCGCGCTTGTGGGTGGCTGGGTGTTGGGCATCAATCCGCTCACGATTCTGGGCCTGCTCAGTGGGGGCGGCATGCCTGCGCAAGTGCAGCAGGCCCCTGCGCAGCGCCCACCGGCAGACGACACCATGGCCCGCTTCGTATCGACCGTGCCGGCGGATACGGAAGATGTCCGGCAAACGGTTCTCCGCGCGGGCGGGGGGCGTTACCAG